>JBAZOJ010000187.1:0-7382 GCA_041648755.1 Candidatus Brocadiia bacterium | reverse complement strand
TAAATGAAACCATCCAAACGCGGTGACAACCAGTGGGAAGGAGGTGATGTCTCGGGATAGCCTACTGCCGCAGGTGATCTGTCAGCCAGCCAGGAATGCGAGATTCGACGTTTCATCGGGTCGCGGAGGCGGTTCGTCGGCGAGTTAGGAGCGATGTCTATGAAGTCCGCTTCGGTGTCGAGGGTGGCTGGGACAGGTTCGTCCGAAGGGGGGCTTCCGACGCAGACGCACTCGGTTACGCACCAGCGGGCCGATTCCTGTCCGCTCGGGGATACGATGGAGCAGCGCGCGTTCACAGTATAGACGTCGTACGAGACCGCCGAGACGATCGGGCGCTTCAGTCTGTCGAGGTAAGCAGAGAACTTCGAAACGCTCTGGCCGCCGGTGGGAAAGAGATCCGCAGTATTCCTGACGACCGTCCGGACGTCGAGCGGATGCAGCGCGGCGGTCGCGAGGCTGGAGAGGTCAGCGGGACATTCGAGGTGCGTCCTGTCGAGTCGCGTGAACGAGATGACCCAACCACCGCAAGTGATGAGGCCGGGGGATTTGGAGGCGAAGTCATCTGAGTCATCTGTCAGTTCGATTATGGAGTGCTCGGATCCCGAGGTTATGCTCTTCACTCTGCCGGAGACCCTGATTCCCCGGGCGAGGGCAATAGCGTCCTGAAGGCCATAGGCAGGATTGGAGATGTCAATAGGAGCGAGGCAGAGAGCGAGAAGGACAGTCGGGTCGGCGGTATTGACATTCACGGGATGGAACTCTTCGACGCTCGTGCTGGAAAAGCGCGCTTCCGTCGGCGGCTTCCCGGGGAAGGGAATCTCCGCACCAGCATTGCCGGCATCAACAGAAATCGCGAAGCTATCGGCGAGAACAGCCTTGTCGGAACCGTAGAAGCGCAGCCGATAGGGGCATCCAAAACAATTCGTGAAGTACCTCGCCTCCTGTAAGCCGGGCGGAATCTCTGTCAGGCGGGTGCGCTCGAATCCATCCGCGCTTGGTCTCCAGGAATGCACCGTCAGAAACGGCCGCATTGCCTCGTACTCGGTTTCCGATAACTGGTAGGTAGTGCCGCTGTCAGTGGTCGAAAAGTTGCGGATCTGCTCGACCGATCGCAGCGGAGCGTACGAGCCCGATGAAAAGCGCAGCATCGCGATTGGGTCGATAAGGTGCTCGAAGTGGGCCTTGAGGGCGGCGCGGTCCTCGGCGGAGAGGTCCTTCGGGTCTATGCGAAAGACCGCCAAATAGAGCCCGCGGAGGATCTCAGGGGTGATGGAGTTCAGGTTCAGCTTGCCCTGTTCGTCCTCGACCTCTACGCTGACGGTAACCGTGTCGCCGTTGGGAAGCACCTTGGGGATGGCATTGTCAAGCTCCGCCTGTGGAACGAGCAATTCGCCAGGGGTGTCGAAGCGAGGTGTGTCGAATGGCATAGTGTCGGCGGTGGCAATCAGAGGCGGGGGAGGGGTGGGTGGAGTGTATGCTGCACGAAGCTCGTTTTCGTAGGTGCCGCGGCGAAGCTGGCCCTTGGCGAGTTCCAGGGCAGACAGCGCGTAGCGCCGGGCGATCTGCTGGTCGAGGGTGCGGGCGGCGCTGGTCTCGTTGGAATGGCAGATGTACACAAGGGGCACGGCAATGGCCAACAATGCCGCGAGGATGAGGATGACCATAATCAGGGCGACGCCGGTGCGGGAGCACTCTCCGGCGGGCCTCACGGGTGCTCCCTGTGTTCGAAGACCACGTCGGGCTCGCGGACCCATAGATCTATTTCATCAATTCGGGGGATGGTCTTCCAGGAGTGGCGGGTGGGGTCATTCGGCAGCCAGGCGCCGGGGAGATACTCCTGTGCCATGCAGACCGTCAGAGTATCGGAAATAACCGGCTCGCCGTTGCGGGAGATGGATAAGTCCCTCGACTTCGACGTGAAATGGAAGACGTTGGGCGAGGAAGGCTCGCGGACGAAGTCATGGTCGTCGGCAACGTCAGCCCAGAAGTGGAGTTGGACGAAGGGGTCGGGGGCGAGGTCCTTCCAGCCGATGCCGAAGATGAGCATTCCCGGACGGGAACGAGTGAACTCGAGTGCGCCAGATTTCACGCCGTCTCTGGAGGAGAAATCGATGGGCGGGGCGGCAAGGCAGGGGAATTCGACGTACAAAGCGCCAGCCTGGTGGTCGGCGGGGACAGAGCCGAAGGCGCCCCTGAAGAGGGGGACATCGCCGAGCGGCAACCCGCGACTCGGCATTGCGGCGAAAACGATCTCATCGTCTATCCGCCAGTAGCGATAGGAGGAAATGATCTCATACGGCCATCTGATGAACTTATCGGTGGCGGGCAGGGCTTCATCTTTGGTGCAAACGCCGTAGTACTCGAGAGGCAGGGCCCATGAGCCCTTTTCGTGAGATGTCGGCACGGAACCGAAGAATCCGCGCGACAATTCGACTGGCTTCCCTTCGGAGAGCACCTTCACCCCGATGATCTCCGAGTCGATCTGGAGGAGAAAGGAATGGTAACCGGTTGTGGAGTAGGGGAGATTACTATAATCCAGCGAGGTGCAGGAGACATCGAGCCCCTTGGTAAGCCTGAATACCGGATGGTTCGGGATGGCAAAACTGAGGGGGCCGGAATCGCCTGCAAAGCCATCAGAGGCGCCGGGCTTCGCAAGCCAGAAGATGCTCGCCCTGCCGGTGCCCGGGTCGCCCGTGCAGCATGTGCCTGAAGTGCCACAGAAAGCCATGACCGTCCCGGAAAGAGGGAGAGTCGTGGAGAAGGCCGCGTTGGCGGGCGCGGCGAAGACGAGTGTGCGAGCATCGGCGTCGAGAACCGCAGGGAGATCAAGCGTCATTGCCTGCGGATCGCGCCCGGACGACCGGCACCACATATCGGTCCCTTCCTCGTACTGGATGAGGGTGATCCTGTCACCTCTGGCAGGTGGGGCAGCCATCCAAAAACGAGGAGACACGATGGCGGCGGCGGGGAGGATCCTGCCACCGACAGGCAGAGCCGAAGCGATAGAGCCGCCTATACAGCGTCGCAACGACAGGAAGGACGTGGCGGTCTTGGAGCCGTAAAACAGCAGTTCGTCATCCACACGGAAGTACCCGCTGTCGGGATAGCCTTCCGTGGAATTGACGTCGAGTGTTGTCGGATCAGCGTCCGAGTCGGGTGCGATGGTCGGAAAGGTGCAAGGCCAATCTCCCCGCAGTTTCAGGCAGTAGCCATCGGTTCTGGGAGAAGTGGAGGAATACTCTATGGGGACCAAGCGATTATCGACAAGGATTGAGGACTGGCCCGGCTGATTCCCTCCGATATGGCAGACGATACCCATCCAAGTGTCGGCAGGGAAGTTCTTAACGTCGAGGCGGTAGGAGAAAGTGCCAGCCACTCCGGAGTCGTCCTCGACGCGCAACGAGAGATATCCGTTCGCGACGTACAGGCTTGTGGAGCCCTTCGTGCCTTCAGAAGCGGGCATTATGCTAAATATCCGATGGACGGCAGAGTCGGAAGACGGCACCCATCCCTGAGCATTGAGGAATCCAGCGACAACGAGATTGCCCCTGAATGGGAGTCCTCGAAAGGAATCAGAGAAGGGAGTGCCAGCATCAGAAGCACAGGTGAACTCGTTCTTTCGATCGGAGTGGAAAGTGCTGCTGCTGGAGGGGAAAATGTAACTGAGCAGCCGGGAAGGAGTGTCGGACATCGTCCGGATCTCAGGGTCACCACATCCGACAAGGTGGGATTCCCCGTATAGATATCCGAAGATCGCATAGCCGTTCTGGGTCGTACAAAGGCCTCGGAGATTCCTGGAATAGCAGGTTGCGCCGTTCAGGACGATCGGGGGGATGTACCAGAAGGTTCCGGGCACGGTCTCCACCTCAGAGGTAATTCCGGGTGACCTGTCAAGCAACCAGGGCGAGTAAAAGCGTGATTTCTGGGAGGTGTAATCGTAAGGCGAGGAGAAGAGGTTGTCTTCCGGCCACGGCGTGGAGGAGGGGGCGAGAGGCAGAGGGAGCGAGTCGTTTCGGCCGGTAGAACCGATGCAGACGCGTTCGGTGACTTCCCATCTGGCGACTTCGGCTTGCACGGGGGAAAACAGGGCGACCCTCGAGTGGATAGTGTAGTTGTCTCCGGACACCAATGTGACAATCGTCCTTTGCACATCATAGAAGAAGCCGCGGCAGAAATCCTGAAGGTCTGGAGGGCATGAGTCGAATATCCGGTCGGCGTGGCTAAGCACCCGTCTCACTACGGGGGCAGGACTTCCGGAAGCCGAAATGGCAGACAAGTCAGTCGTGGTTCTAAGGCGACCCGGTGCAACCATTTTTGCCCGGAAGTACCTGTCAGCGCAGGAAAAGAGACGGGAGTTGAGCTCGATGAGGGGCCAGTCCGGCGGAGCGAAGATGACTTCCGAGCCGTTCGTCCCTGTCTCGATACGGTCAACGCGGCCGAGAGCGGACACGTTCTGCAGAATCTGGAGGGCGTCTTCGAGGCTGTAAGAAGGATTGTCGAGGTCGAGAGGGGCGAGCGCGAGGGCTATCAGAACTTCCTCGGGCGCGTTGTTCAGGTTGACAGGATGGAACTCTTCGGGAACCCAAGAACACCATACAGCCCCCTGGGGAGCATTTTCCCGGAGAGCCAGATGCCAGGTGATTGTTCCGGTTGCTTCATCCCGCACAGCCGTGGTTGTCAGGAATTGCCTGGAAAGCAGCGAGCCGACGGCATCGAAGTATTTGACGCGGTATGGGCATTCGGAGCACATATCGCTGGGAGGATCGAAGATAGGATTGCTGCGCAGATCTAGGGAGTCTTCTGTTGCGGAGAAGCCGTCCGCGCCTGCCCGCCAAGAGTGGACGGTAAGGCAGGGGCGGAGGGCATCGAATTCGGCCTGAGTCAGGCGGTACGTCCTGCCTCTGAAGACTGTCGTGAATCCCCGAATGCTCTCGACGGACTGAATGAGGACATAGGAGCCCGACGAGAAGCGCATCCGTGCCATAGGGTCGATCAGGTGCTCGAAGCGGTCCAACAGGGCGGCGCGGTCGTCGGCGGAGAGCGCCATTGCATCGATGCGGAAGACGGCCATATACAGGCCGCGCAGAAGGCGCGGAGTGATTGAGTTCAGGTTCAGCTTGCCCTGTTCGTCCTCAATTTCGACGCTGACGGAAAGGGTGTCGCCGTTGGGCAGCACCTTGGGGATGGCCTTGTCAAGCTCTGCCTGGGGCACGATCAGCTCGGGGGCTGCATCGTAGTCGGGGGTGTTGTAGGGGGCGAGATTGGCTACGTTGGCTGGGGTGGGCGTCGGAAACGCCGTTGGAGGGGGATACGCCGCGCGGAATTCATTTTCGTAGGTGCCGCGGCGAAGCTGGCCCTTGGCGAGTTCGAGAGCGGAGAGAGCGTAGCGGCGGGCGATCTGCTGGTCGAGGGTGCGGGCGGCGCTGGTCTCGTTGGCGCGGCAGATGTACACAAGGGGCACTGCAATGGCGAGCAGCCCGGCGAGGATGAGGATGACCATCACCAGCGCGACGCCGGTGCGGGAGTGCTCTCCGGTGGGCCTCAAGGGTGCTCCCTGTGTTCGAAGACCACGTCGGGCTCCTGGATCCAGAGATCGATCTTGTCGATCTGAGGCAGGACTTTCCAGGAATGTCGTGTGGGGTCGTTGGGCAGCCAGGCACCGCGGAGATATTCGTGCATCACACGGACTGTCACGTTATCGGTGAGCACCGGCTCGCCGTTGCGCGAGATGCTGAAATCCTTGGATTTAGAGGTGAAGTGAAAGACGTTGGGAGAAACCGGCTCGCGGACGAAGTCGTGGTCGTCGGCAACGTCAGCCCAGAAGTGAAGTTGGACGAAGGGGTCAGGGGCAAGATCGGCCCAGGTCAGGCCCGAAATGCGCATGCCGGGGCGGTGGCGGGAGAATTCAAGGTATCCTCCTTGCCGACCGTCAGATTCGTCCACTTCGTATGAGTTTCCGGCGAGGCAGGGGAAAATGACGGCGAGCGTACCGGCCTTGTGCTCCGCGGGGATGGAACCAAAGGCACCTCGAAAGAGAGGGACAGAAGAGGGGGGAAAACCGGGACCATCGAAGCAGGCACGCAAGATTTCATCATCCAAACGCCAATAGCGCCGGGAAGAGGAAATCTGGATGGAATCCGAAATTGAGTTCATTTCCGCGCTCATGTCAGTGTGCAGCGTATCAACGCTGTAGAACTCGAGTGGAATAGCCCAGGCACCCTTGCTGTGAGGTGCAGGTGACGTCCCGAGCATACCACGCTGAATCTCCATTGGCTTTCCGGGGTAGGTTGGCTTGACGCCAAGGACCTCCCCATCAATGAGCACCATTGAGCAGCGATAGTACCGCTCGGAAGGCGGGAGAAGATTGGCGGCCATCTCTGTGCAAGAAGCATCAAGATCAGTGGATAACCGGAACACAGAGTGATCCGGGTGGGCAATTGTCTGAGGACCGGCGTCGCCGACGAAACCGTCGGAATTCTCAGGCTTGGAGAACCAGAATATGCTGGCTCGGCCGGTCCCTATGTCGCCCGTGCAGCAAGTGCCAGACGTGCCGCAGAAAGCCATTACGGGTCCAGAGAGAGGCAGCGTGGTGGAAAAGGAGATATTGGCTGGAGCGCAAAGAACATAAGCGCTTGTATCAGCGTCGAGAATCGCATCAAGATCGAGTTGCATCGACTGCGGGTCGCGTCCTGCCGCCCTGTAGCCAGTTTCTGCGGCAATCTCATACTGCACCAGGGAAACCACATCGCCCTTCAATGGTGGCCGGTCCATCCAGTAGGAAGACGATGTGCTTATGGCGGAAGCAGGGAGTACTTTCGCCCCTGAGGGCATCTGAGATGACTTGGAGCTGCCTACGTTCCGCCTGAGGGACAGGAAGGAAGTAGCGGTCTTTGCGCCGTAGAATACGACTTCGTCCTCGACGCGGAAATAGCCGCTATCGGCGTAACCTTCGGTGGAACTGACGTCGAGGGTATTGGGGTCCCCGTCAGAATCCGCAGAAATGATCGGGAACGTGCAGGGCCAGTTGTCGGACAGCCTGAGGCAATAACCGTCTGAACGCGGCGCAGTGGTCGAATACTCGACCGGGACGGGGCGATTGTCCACGAAAATGGAGCATTGTCCCCGTTGGTTGCCTCCGATGTGGCAGACGATGTACATCCAAGCATCTTCAGGAAAGTTGCGTTCGGTGAGGGGGTAGCTGAAAGTACCTGCCACTCCGGTGTCATCCTCGACGCGCAGAGATAACGTGCCGTCTTTGACGAACAATTGGGTCGAACCGGTTGTGCCTTCGGTTGCCGGAAGGACGCTGAAAATCCTGTGCATTGTCGTGTCCGAGAATGGCTCCCATCCCTGTGCCTTATACCAACCGGCCACCACGAAAT
>JBAZOJ010000186.1:0-7409 GCA_041648755.1 Candidatus Brocadiia bacterium | reverse complement strand
CTGCCTGTTTGGCCGCTGTCCGCAAGGCAAACCCGGTTATCGCCCATGCAATGACAGCTCCACCCACACTTGCTAGAATCGCGCCCTGTACCCCGAAAAACCACGTGCCAGCTATGACGAGAGGGAATGTTGCGATTCCACTGACAATGCTCACCCACATCAGCTTTCGGTATGCCTCGAAGCCTGCAAGCGCGCCGATTTGTGCGCCATTCAGTGCTGTGAGAAACAGGTAAGCCGATGCCATTCGAAGAAGCGGGGTGATCTGGGGGGCATGCAGAGTCTTGTCGGCAAGCCAGGGCGCAAGGACGAATAATGCGATCGCCAATAGGGCGCCCGTTGCCGCAGAAACAACGAGTGTAAGGCCGATGATGTTGCCAGCTCGCGACGGATCGGTTGTTCGGTACTGCGCTACAAACTTAGTTGCCGTAAGCCCCATTCCGAAACCCGCGAAAACTCCAAACATGAATACTGTGCTTTGTACTATTCCGAACTCGCCAAATCCCTCGGCCCCCAGCATCCGGGCGACCATGACGCTTGATATGAATGCAATTGCGCGCGAGATTACCGCCCCGAGCAGCGACCAGAACGCGCCACGGGCGAAGCGTGCCTTGAGCGATAATTCGCCCGGCGCACGCTTGTCGTGCCCCCGCAGGTCCACGATCTCCGGCAGCCGATGCAATATGGATTTCGCCCGCGCTACTACCGACACTGCTCTCCTACTTCCTTCGTTCTCTCCAACATTGCCCGCAGCCCTGCTTCGAGGGTGATCTGAGGCCGGTAGCCGAGAACTGATTGAGCGCGCCTGATGTCAGCACAGGAGAAGCTTATGTCGCCCGCGCGCGCTTCCTCATGGACGGGATTCAACCGCGAGCCCGATGCATCCGTGATCATGTACAGCAGGTCATTGAGCGATGACGCCAGGCCGGTGCCGATGTTGATCACTGTTCCCCGCTGATCTCCCTTGGCGATGGCCGCCAGCAGATTGGCGCGCGCTACATCGCGAACATTGCAGAAGTCACGCGATTGCTCACCGTCGCCGAAAATGATCGGCCGCAGGCCTTTGTCAACAGCCTGCAGAAACTTGGGGACCACCGCAGCATAGGCCGAATCGGCCCGTTGGCGCGGGCCGTAGACATTGAAATACCGCAAGGAGATAGTGTCGAGCAAGTAGTGGGCGCTGAAGAACTGGCACAATTGCTCGCCCTGCAGCTTGGTCAGCCCGTAGATTGAAATCGGTGCGGCGGGAGTCTCTTCCGAGACCGTGCCTGATGAGTTCAGGCCGTACACCGCAGCCGATGATGAAAAGACAAGCCGCGTTACGTTGGCTTCAGCCGCAGCGTGAAGCATGTTGGTCAAGCCGCCTATGTTGACATCGAAGAACTCTCCCGGCTTCTGCATTGACTCCGGCACGGAGGTCATCGCCGCGAGGTGGAAGACGTACTTGGCCCCCGCGCATGCCGCACGGCATGTTTTGAGGTCGCGCACATCGCCGACCATCAGGTCAATGTCCTCAGGAACATTGTCCAGGCTGCCGGTTGTGAAGTTGTCCAGAGCCCGCACCCGGTGTCCCCCGGAAAGCAGCACGTCGCACACGTGCGAGCCTATGAAGCCTGCACCGCCCGTTACCAGCGAAAGGGGAGGGGAGTTTCTTACTGTGTGGAAGATGGTGGCCTCACTTCCGGAAAACGAGGTTTTCGGAACTGATGGAAAACGAAGAACAGACAGGAAGATCACTTACCACAGAGGACACAGAGGTTCACAGAGGAAGAGGTGATCCTTTGCCAGGGCAGAAAGCCGATCGGAAGGGCATTAACCGCCAAGGCGCCAAGTCCGCCAAGAAATCCTTTGCCAGGGCAGAAAGCCGATCGGAAGAGGTTTTACCGCAGAGTACGCAGAGGTACGCAGAGGAAGAGGCGATCCTTTGCGAGGCCCGGAAGCCATGGATTTCGGATCAGCGGAGCGAAGCCCTCCGTAGGCCTAGCGCAGGAGGGTCATCATTGTGCATTTCTCGCCGCGACTCCGCTCGCCGCTCGCCATTCGCCGGTGTTCCGGCTCGACCTCCAGCCTCCAGCCTCCGGCCTCCAGTCGGCCCCACAGGGGCTTCGCCCGCACTTCGTCCCTGTCAGCGGCAGGGGGCAACTGAAAGGGTTCGGATTTTGGGGGCGGGTTGCGCTGATATCGCGAGCCTTATTCGCCCATCCTTGGGCTCGGTGTGCGCGATGCAATTACGCCGGATACTCCTATGCACTCCTACTATACCACGACGGCGCGCCATCAGGCGCTTTTTTTGCCGTTCGACTTCGCTCACGGCCTTTCGGCCATTCGACTTTGCTCACGGCCTTTCGGCTCTTCCGGGCTTCGCAATGATCATCCGTTTTCGTGTGGTTGGCTCTCGCCGCCGAAGCGTTTGTGGTAAGACTCTTGGATCGCGGGCCGCGCAAATTGCCTCTCTTCCTCTGTGAACCTCTGAGTCCTCTGTGGTAAAACCTTCTTCTCCTCGTCTTCTTCAGGGATTTGGCCTCGCAATGATCTGTTCGTTTCGCGTCCATTGGCGTGCATTAGCGGATAACCTCTTCTGGCTGTTCGGCTCTGGCAATGGTCTCATTCGTGTGTGGGACAGGGTCCGCCGTAGGCGCGGCGACTTGTCCTCCGTAGGCGTTGCGAAGGGGGAAGGAGGACGCAGCCCTCCGTAGGCGCGGCGAAGGAGGGTGGCGCATCTCCCCCAATGCTGTATAATCCCACCGCAAGGAAGACAGACCCATGGCACCAGCCCCGCGTAAGAACGGTAACGGATCCGACCATTCCAATCCGGCCTTTCCGATTAAGGTCGCGGCGATTGACGTCGGCTCCAACGCAATCCGCTTCGGCGCGGCCGAATTCCACGAGCCACGCAAGTACAGCGTGCTCTACGATGACCGCGTCTCGGTACGCCTTGGCCATGGGGTCTTCGTCTCCGGCAAGCTGTCTCGCAGTGCTATGGACAGCGCCCTTACTTCCTTCATATCATTTCGTGGGATAATGGACGAACAGGGGATCAGGCACTGCCGCGCAGTAGCCACGAGCGCCGTGCGCGAAAGCTCGAACGGCGGCGATTTCATCAAAGCGGTCAAGCGCGAGTCCGGTATAACTCTCAACGTCA
This sequence comes from Candidatus Brocadiia bacterium, assembly GCA_041648755.1. Taxonomy (GTDB): domain Bacteria; phylum Planctomycetota; class B143-G9; order B143-G9; family B143-G9; genus JBAZOJ01. Next base: position 4,270 of record JBAZOJ010000186.1, on the reverse strand, counting down.
TAAGCGGAGGGGAAGAGGCTCGCGTCGTGTACAAGGCCGTCCGGTCCAGAATGAGCCTTGGACAGCGGCAGTGGATTATCGCGGAACTTGGCGGTGGCAGCCTTGAAGTCTCTCTCGCCGATGACTCCGGTATCCTGGCCACCGAATGCCATTCGATGGGTGCAGTTCGCCTGCTGGAGGTACTGGCGGGCTCGGACGAGGACCCCTCGCGCTTCCGCCGTGTCCTGACGCAATACCTGGATGCCCTGAAGGTTCCTGCCATTATGAACAGGGACCGACTGGCCGGGTTCATCGCCACAGGCGGAAACATAGAATCCCTGGCGCGAATGGCTGCCGTCCCTATGGACGGCAATGGCGTAAGCAAGCTGCCTATGGCGAAGCTTCGCGAAGTAATGGAGTCGCTGTTCGGACTTTCATACCAGGATCGCGTCGAAAAACTGAGCCTGAAGGAAGACCGGGCCGACGTGATTCTGCCGGCCGCCATGATTTACTCCCGGCTGGCCGAGCTGATCGGAGTGGACGAGGTAATCGTGCCGTACACCGGTATCAAGGAAGGGCTGTTCTTCGACCTTGTTGACGAGATCACCGGTCGCGGAGAGCCGCCGCCTCAAACCGAGCTTTACGCGGATGAGCGCGCGCTCGGCCGCAGATACTTCTACGACGAGAAGCACTGTGTCCACGTCACAATGCTGGCATTAGGCCTGTTCGATTCCCTGCACGACCTTCATCAACTCGGTGCGGGCGACCGCAGGCTGCTTTCCACCGCGGCCATGCTCCATGACATCGGGCTGTATCTCGGCGCAAAGGCCCATCACAAGCATTCCGCCTATATCATCCGGCACTCGCCCATCTCATTCCTTTCTGCCCATCAGAAGCTGATGGTTGCCAATATCACCCGCTATCACCGCAAGCGCGAGCCCTCCACCGGCCACCGCATGTTTGTGGCCCTTACAGAGGCCGAACGGGCGCGCGTTATCAAGCTGGCCTCGATTCTGCGTGTCGCCGACGCGCTTGACCGCGAGCATCGCCAGAAGGTGTACAGCCTCCGGGCAGAGAAAAAGGGCTCGGAAGTGCGGCTCCTTGTACAGGGCTCGGGAGACCTGACAATCGAGCGGGCAGCCCTGAAGAAGAAGGGCAGGATGTTCACGAAACTCTTTAACCTCAAGCTAACGATAGACGAGACGAAATATGAACGCGAAGAACTCATTTCCTGGTAGGCTCATCGCGGTAGAAGGGCTGGATGGCTCTGGCAAATCCACCCAGATTTACCTGCTGCATCAGTGGCTCAAAGGGATGAAGCGCAAGGTCTTCTTCTCCGAGTGGAACTCCAGCACGCTCGTGAAAGAAGCCACCCGGCGCGGCAAGAAGGGGCAATTGCTGACGCCCACCACGTTCAGCCTGATCCACGCAACTGACTTTGCCGACCGCTATGAGCGACAGATTCAGCCGATGCTCGAGGGCGGATACATTGTCCTGTGCGACAGGTACATGTTCACATCGTTTGCGCGGGATGGCGTGCGCGGGTGCGAGAAAAGCTGGCTGCGCGACCTGTACAGCTTCGCGGCAGTTCCGGATATCACACTCTATTTCAGGCTTCCGTCGTCCATAGCCCTTGGCCGCATCCTCGAAGGAAGGCCCACGCTGAAGTACTTCGAGGCAGGGATGGATCTCGGGCTGTCCTCTGACCTGACCACCAGTTTCAGCATGTTCAGCGAACGCATTATGGCGCAATACGAGGGAATGGCGCAGGAGTTCGGATTCGTTTCAATTGATGCGACCCGGCTGATTCATGAGCAGCAGGAGATCGTGCGAAACGTTGTGTCAACGCGCATCGAGCTGTCCCGGTTTGCCCGGAGGTAGGTGTAAGCAATGAAATCATGCTATAAGAGCCCCCCGCCGGGAGTTGACCTGTCCAAGCTGAACGGCCTGCTGATAGTGATCGAAGGCCCGGATTCGTCCGGTCGCAGCACCCAGATCCGGCTGCTCAGCGAATGGCTGGAGCAGCAGGGGTTCGCCGTGTCACAGGTGGGCCTGAAGCGGTCGAACCTTGTGAGCGCTGAACTGGAGAAGGCAAAAGAAGGCAACGTCCTGAGCCCCCGCACGATGTCGCTGTTCTATGCCACGGACTTCTACGACCAGATGGAAAATAACATTATTGCGGCCTTGCGGGCCGGTTTCATCGTGATAGCCGACCGCTACATCTTCACGCTGATGGTCCGCGATATCGTTCGCGGCGCAGACCCCGCATACACTAAATCGCTTTACTCCATGGCGATCGTGCCCGACGCGGTTTTCTACCTGAAAGTCTCGACCCCGTACTTAGTTAACCGTACCCTTGAGGCCAAGGGCCATATGGACTACTGGGAATCGGGCATGGACCTTGGGATTTCGCGCAACTGGTACACGAGCTTTGTGAAGTACCAGCAGAGGATCAGGGCGGAATTTGCCAAGCTGTCGCGGCAATACGAGTTTGAAATCATCAATGGTGATCGCTCAGTCGTCGGCATCCAGAAGGACTTGCGCGATCAGGTCGAGAAGCTGCTCGACCACAACGACTCCATTCTTGGACTATCGGAAGGCTAAAGGTGCATCCTGGCTAAAGCAAAGACCGCGTGGTTTTACATCGAGTCGCCGGACGAGATTGTCCCTCTGCTGGAAACACTTTCCATTGCCGGATGGCGGGGGCGTGGCCGCCGCGATTCGCGTTACTCCCTTGCGTTCTATGACACGCAGGACGGGAAGCTCTTCTTCTCGGGAATGCGGCGCATCGGATTGTTTGATCCCCGGAATGGCGAAACCGATCCGCCGTCGGTGAGCGGCGATATCGATGGCCGTCCATTGCTTTGTTACGTCGTCGCGGCGCTCGAAGTAACGCGACTCAGTATCAGGCTGGATGACGAAAGAGCGCGCATCCAATTTGTGCGTCCGCAGTTCGAATCGCAGTTCGCGGAGAAATCCTCCGCCGGGCCGGTCCTGTGCGGGCTGGACATGTCGCGCATTTCAAAGGCCGCCGCCGCGTCTTTGATTGACCTTGTTTCCACGTCCGGCCGCCTTGCCAAGCGCGAGCCCGACATATTCATCCTCGGACTGCGCTCGCTGGGGATTCGCCCTCCCGGGTCGCCCATTCCGAGCAAGCTGAGGATTTCGCGCCGTGATGACCTGCTGCGCATCGCCTCCAAGGCACTTGCGGGGCAGTCATACAAGATTATCGGCAATACTTCAGGCGCGAGGCTCGGGCTTGACCCTGAATTCATCCACGACCTTCGCGTTGCCACCCGCAGGGCTCGTACTGCCCTGCGGATGTCCCGAGGTGTCCTGGACGGCAGATATTCGGGTGCGTTGCGCAGAAGGCTCCGCACGATGGCTCTGGGCGTGGGCAGGATGCGCGACCTCGACGTGTTCCGTTCGTGGCTCGTGTTCGAACTGGCCAGTGCTGGCTCGCCCGATGCAGCCGCCGTTGTTCTGAAGGCCGTTGACTCGTTGCGCGCAGGTGCGCGTAAGGTGATGTTGAGAACGCTGTCACGCAGGTGGGTGGCCGAACTGATTCACTCCCTGTGCTCTCCGTGCCCCGCTGCGGATGGCAAAAAAGCGCCCAAGGGAACGGCACTTGCATCGCCACGTATCCGCAGGTCAGCCCTGACGCTGAAGAACGCTCTGGCCGCGCTGCCATCTCCCCTCACCGATGCGGGGCTTCACTCTCTGAGAATCGAAGTCAAGCGCCTGCGCTACACGCTTGAGTTTTTCGTCCCGTTCGCAGGTGAATGGGCCGATGGCGTTGTCGCGAGCCTCGTTCAGTTCCAGGACAAACTGGGCGCCCACCAGGACGCCGTGGTAGCCGCCGAGCATCTGCGCGCACTACGGACGCAGTCTGCGAAGTCCGCATCGCGAGCTAATCCCCAGCCTGTTGTGAAGTGTGCGCTTCGCACTACTTCTGAGTCTACTGTGAAGTGTGCGCTTCGCACTACTTCACAGACTGCTGCCTCCAAATCCGATATCGCCCCTCTGATCGACTCATTGCTCATCCGCTGCGAAGAAAGGGCTGCCGCAGCCCGCGCAACGCTGTGCAACGCCAGGGCCGAACTGGAAGCCCAGATTGATGTGATATTGGAGGGGACGAAGTAGAGGGAGAATCAAGAAATGGTCGGAGCAGGGTCCTGCTATGTAGTCGTTTGTCAAGTATGCCTCGAAACAGGGATGTGGTCAAGCTCGTAGATCCGCGCATTCTGCTATTCGATCTTGCCCCGTTGCCGGGAGCAGACCATTTTTCCGA
>JBAZOJ010000185.1:0-7419 GCA_041648755.1 Candidatus Brocadiia bacterium | reverse complement strand
GAATCCACATTCGACACGCTCTTCTTTCGTCCCACAGGCATCCTCCTTTCGGCTCGCGCCTACAATCGAGGATACCACATATTTGTTAGATGTCAATGTGAAAACGGTATCACTGGCTGCGGGTTCAGATAGAGACGACAGACTAAAGACTGAAAACTGGCCTCATTGGCTGCTGGCCTTCGCCTCTCGTCCTTCGGCTGGGGCCACTGTTGATGGCTGGCCCCCCCGTGTGATCACCACGATTCCTTCGGGGCCTTGTTCGTGAGATAACCCAGGCGCTTGCGCTTTCCACTTTTTTTGTGCCCTGGTGTATCATATTGCATATGGGTAAGAGCAAGGAGGCCTATGTATCGCAGAATCTTCGCAATCGCGCTGCTGACCGCCGTGTTCTGCTGCACTATCAGCGTTCCCCGTGCCGACGAGCCACCCGCTGACTCTCTGGCAAAGTACCTGCCTGCCGATTCGACTTTCTATTGCCTGCTTCCCGATACGGGCAGCACCCTCACGCGGATAAAGGAACTGGCCCTGTACAAGTTCATTGAAGAAGGCAAACTCCTGAAGGAAGGGGCGGACAGCGCCAACAAGTTCCTTTCTTCCGGTGGTTTCCCGGGATTTGATGTCGAGAGAGTGATGGCGCTGATTGCCGAGGCCAGGGATCCACTCGCTGCAGCGTTCACCGGCAGGGCGGAAATCGCTATCCCGGAGTATGTCAGAGACAGTCCATCCATCGTGTTTGCCTTCAAAGTGCAGGATGGATGCGATGACAAGGCAAGAGAGGCGCTCACTCTCATTCTGGAGAAGTTGGGGAAGAGCACAACTCCCCCTGGAATCCTCAACGCGAGCACTTCAGAATACAAAGGGGTCAATCTGACAGCCCTTATGGACAGCAGGAATCCCCAGGAAAGCGAGTGTCCGTGGCTGTGCGTGACCAATGGGTTTGCTTTGTTCGCGATTGGCAAGGCGACTATCTGCGGTATGGTGGACAGGCTCGCGCAGCCCCCTGAGAGAAATCTCCTTGGGCTGGCTTCCTTTCGAAAGGGCTATTCGGCTGCGACGTACAAAGACCTGTGGTCATACGTATCTGTGGGAAGCGCGCTCAGGAATTCCCCCGAAATGAGCCAGGAGATTGCGAGTTTCCTTGGCAAAGAGACAGGAGGATTCGAAAACGCCTCTATCTTCTACGGGGTGTCTCTCAACGGCTTATATGTCGAGGACGAGCTGCTCGTGGAACTGAATGGCGGCGCATGGCCGGTCCCCTTTGACCTTCTGTCATCCGAATCGCCGTGTGCTTGTGCTTCCGCGTCTCTCTTCCCGGAAGACACAGCCTTCTATGTGTGCCACAGCATGACCCCCGCCTCGCTAATCGAAGCAGCCAGGAGAGCAGGCTACTTTGGTCTCGATGTCGAGGCCCTCAAGAAGAGGGAATTCGACGTTGAGTCGGACCTGATGCCGCTCCTGGGGCCCGAGGTGGGAATGGGGAGCATCGTGCGCAGCCTGCTTCCTTTGTCGGCATATGCCTTCGAGATGAAGGATCCCGAGAAGGTCAAAACGATGTTGAGCGATATGGCAGGCCGAATGAAGGACGTTTTCGGCGAGCCAACCACTTACAACGGCTCCTGGCTCGTTGCATCCAAGAGCCTGCGAATCCCCTGGACATACGCTGCGTGTGCAATTGCCTTAAAGGGCAAATGGCTGCTCATTGGGCCGCTGGAAATCATCAAGGTCCTGGCTGACGCCAACGGAGGGGATCTGTCGGCAAACAGGGACTATGTATCGGCGGTGCCACCGTTGTTGAGCGGACAACCTCAGACGGCGGGATTTGTCAACTTTCGCTCATTAGTGCGAGTATTCTATCCCATACTGTTGCAGTTCTTGCAGGGCTCCGAACTTGTGAAAGACATGCCTCCTATCGAACGCGTAATCGAGCTTGCCGTGCCAGGGGCTTTCTCAGTCAAGATGTCGGGTGAAGGGGCAAGGCTGTCGGCCAAAGGTCCGATAGCCCTGAGCGCGACCTTCACAATGTCCGCAACTGCGGCGTTGGAACGATCGTTCCAAGAGAAGAGACGCGCGGACGAGGCCGCCGCTCTGGAGGCGGTAAAGAGCTTTGGCGGAGCTGCGATGCGCTTTGCCCATGACAACCTCGACAAGACCTTCTGGGAAAATGGCACAACCAATTTCGATCCGTACTGCACCGACAGCACTCCCCGCTTCGGCTATACTTTCGCGTACTTTTCCAACGACACCAATGGTAACGGAATTTCCGAAGCGACGGAGTTCGTGTATATGGCCATTCCCGCGGGCACCGAGCCCGACCGGCCGGTCTTCTACGTGGACGAGACAATGGCGCTGTTCACGGTCATACCTGGCAGTGCGCAGCAGTTGAAGGCGGTGCAGGAGATCAGAGAACCGAGCATCCAGTGGATAATCAAGCACGGTTCCAGGATCTCATTGCCCGGGTTGTACTTTCATCGCCGGTAAGGGTTGGGAACACCAGGGCATACCGGGCACAGGAAGTTGAAATGAAGCTGATCCTCGTTCTTGCGATATGTGTGCCTCTTCTTCTGTTCACCGGCTGCGTCGGCGGGCCGAAAGCCAAGTCTCCGGTGCGGGAAGTAGTTCGTTCTGCCCGCAGTATCGTGATGAGCGATGCGGTAGCGGACTTTTATCTGCAGGATCCCACCGGCCCGGATGATCAAAGGACGATCCTGGTTGAGAACAGAAGCCTGGCTACTTACACTTGCACGCTTTCAGGGAAAGAAGGGGAGTACAAGTGGGGATACATCGAATCATCCGGAACAGTCCTTGCGCTCAACATGGTTTCGATGAAGGTCTATTCAGTGCACGATGGCCAGGTCGAGGAGATCTTCTCACTGCCTGCACTCAAAGGTCGCGAGATACAGAGGATGCTCGAATTCGGTGAAGGGCTCGCGTTCCTGGTGGGAAAGAACCTTTTGTTCAGCCTGCTCTTGACTGGCGCGGATGGTGCTCTTGTGGACGAGATCCCCCTCCTGGCAGGGAAATGGACCGCGTGCCAGGGGTTTGGCGATGCAATAGTGCTGGGTTCTGTCGGGCAAGCCGGATATTGGCGGCGCGGGATGGACAAGGTCAAGGTAGTCAAAGTACCGGAGGAATATATGTTCCTCAGCGGCATTTCGCAGGTCCGGGGAGAGGTCTTCTGCTTGAACGGAGCCATCGTTGACTTTAGCGCCGGTGAGTTTCTTGACCACAAGATGACGTTCACGGGGACGCGCTATGATCCGCAAATGTCGAGGGCGGGATGGATGGGCATTCCGATATTTCCCGAGAAGAACAAATCTCTCTTCCATCTGCGGGATGACATGTTCCTCTCACTCGATCTCATTCCGAAGAGCGAGGATTTTTCGTACAAGGCCATGCTGTGGCGTCTCGATGAAAAGAGGCTGTTGCCAGCAGGGATCTTTGACCTCCAAATGGATGAGTACGGAAGCATACAGGGATTGTGCGCTCACGAAGTGCCCGGAGGGGATCTCTTCCGGATTGGCAGAACGCTCTTTGACATCGCTGAAATCAAGCAAGTGCGTTACTCCGACCTTCAGTGGCGGTGTGCTGGCGACATGTTAATGGCGCGGCGGGGGCGAGATCTGCTTATCGGGAGACCGCCCGTTCTCCTGCAAGAGATTCCTGACTTCTTTCCCGAAGGCGATGGGACTGATTTCGACTGTTACGGTAATATCATAACGGTGCTGACAGATGGCAGGATACTATCCTGTTCGTTCCCTGATGGAAACGTAACCGAGTATCCTGCTGAGGGCGCGATTGGGGTATTCACCGGGTCTCTGGGGACGCTTGCCATTTACGAAGATGGCCGCGTGGCAATTGTCGGAGAAGCCAAGCCGGAGCTTTCTGAGGCCATAGAGGAATTCACCTTCGGAGCCCTGTCAAAGAACCGATGGACGATTACGCTCCGCGACATTGGCTCGCCAATCGTCAAGTCGTGGAATGGGCGTCGAACCGGGCTACGTCACATTGACAAGGCTGGTTGGATGCACTCCGGCTACAACAATGCCCCTTTTGAGGCATTAGACGCATCGCAGGGCGCGCAGGTTACCCTGTCAGACAGAGGTTGCCGAGTATATGGATCGGGCTACAGCGGGTTACTGCCACCGCACATGTTCGACGGGGGCATCCTCGTGTCTCTCGACTGGGGTATTGCGGCGTTGTTCGAAGGGGTGCTGATGACATGTCGGGACGGGAAGATCGCCACCGAGGAAAACCCCTACATACGGGGCATAGAGAAGATTACCGTGCTTCCATATCATGACAGGCTCGAGATCATCGTTCCTGTCAAAGGCGGGGCAGAGGAGTTCATGGAGTGGAGGTAGGGTGAGCGAGCATTGATGAATGATGGGTGATGAGTGATGAATGGTACAGCCACCAAACAGGAAGGCTCCTCTTCCTTTGGCCGATCAGGATGGGCGACTTTGCCGAGGTGCCTAAGACGAGGACGAGGTAGAATATGATGAGGAGAGAAAACATGAAGCGGTCTATTACGCTGATGATCTGCGTGGCCTTGGCCTTTCTGACAGGATGCTACTGCAGGCAGGGCCCCGACCGGCCCGTCGGGACCGCCGTTGTCTGCCCGGCAGCTTTCGGCCCGGCCAAAGGCGGCTGCGGGATACTGGATATCAGCAACAAGGTTGTCGTCCCACCGAAGTACGACGATATCCGGATCAACGGCAATTTTCTGGTCGCCCTCGAGAACGGTCGCATCGGCCTACTCGGCCTCGACGGCCACGTGATCGAGCCCCCGGTCTATGAACATGTGACCATAGGTTCCACTTACTACTCCATCATTGACGAGGAACTGAGAGAATGGAAACTCAAAGAGGAGGTCCCGCTCGTCTTCGGGACGCATCCCGGCGTGGGCTGGGATTCATCCGCATCAATGGCGTACCGCCTCGATGGAGGCCGGTGGCTGGGGCTCGAATACAGGTTCGTTGCGCTTATCGGGAAGGAGTACGTCGCAGCCAGGAGCCAGTTTGACGGCAAGGTACGGGTGTTCGATGTTCAGGAGAATGACGTCTGCGGCCGCGGCTTCGATGATGTGCAGTACCGGGACAGCCTTCCGTTCATTTTGGCGAAATCCGGCGGCAGATTCCTCGTCTATACCCCTGATTTCAAGCACAACTCAGGCATGGAAGTGGATGAGGTGGGCGATTTTTGCGAAGGGCTGCTGGCGGTCAGAATCGGGGCGCGCTGGGGATTTCTGGACGCCGGCTGCAGGCAGGCGATAGCCCCGCTGTTCGAGCATGTCGACAGGTTCAGCGAAGACCTGTGCGCGGTGTACTGCAGGCTGCTCCCCAATGGGGAGATTGACCTGTCGAACCCGAAGGAGTCGGAAGAGGCAGATGACGATTCCGGGACGCGCTTGGGCTACATCGACCGGAGCGGGAGGCTGGCGATCGCCCCGAAGTACTATCAGGCGCGGGAGTTCAGCAATGGAGTTGCCCAAGTTCAATTGGTGCGGGGCTGCGATGTAAGCTGGATCGACAGGACTGGTGCGGATGTTGACCCGCCGACAAAAGAGCCCCGCGAACCCAAGCTGATTTGCCCCGAGATCGAACTGACCGAAGATGGGATGCTCCAATGGACGCGTACGGGACTGGCAGCGTATCCGTACGGTGTGCGCCAGGCGGATTTCGATTCCGCGTCGGGGCTGGTGTTCTTCCAGTTGCGTAACGGTTGGTCCTTTCTCGACCCGCGCACCGGCAAGGCCCCCAAGCGAGAATATGTCGAAATTGCCACGTGGTCCAAAGATCTCGTAAGGGCGAGGAACAAGTCCAAGTCCTACTGCCTTGTCGATGCCCGCGGTGAAGAAGTCCTCGAGAACTGCCTCGAGATAGCCGATCCGGCCGAAGGGCGCGCTTTTTTCAGAAAGGAGAAGTCCGCGCTGTGCGGTTATCTGGACGAGAGAGGTGCGGTTGCGATACCGGAGAAGTTGCTCGGAGGACGGCCTTTTTCCCACGGTTGGGCCGCCGCTCTCGACAACGGCTGGGGGTTCATCGACACCCAGGGGAACTGGGAGGTCGCGCCGAAGTACGAGGATGCCGATACCTATGATGGCCGGTATGCCTCGGTGAAGCTGAACGGCAAGTGGGGAGTAATTGACACCGAGGGCATGCAGGTCATCCCGTTCGACTACGAGGGCCCGGTCCGTTTCACCGGGAATCTCGCGCCGTTCAAGGTGAAATCACTTTGGGGCTGCGTGGACGAGACAGGGACGACCGTCTTGGAGCCAGTTTACGACGGCATTTCCCGTTTCGAGGAAGGCTATGCCGTTGCCTGGAAGGGAGACAAGCACTGCGCACTGGACCACCGGGGGCGGATCATACTCTCCGGTGACTACTCGCGCCTGAAATACGTCGGGGAAGGCGTGTTCTCCTTCTCGCTTCCCGGGCTTTCCGGAGAGGGCTTAGTGACGGCAACTGGCCATGTCCTCTGCGAGCCCCGCTTCCGCATTATCGGTCAGATGCGCGAAGGCAGGATTCCCGTGAGCGTGGACCGAAGCTGGGGAGTCCTTGCCGCTGACGGGCAATGGATCCTGATGCCTGGTGACCGGTACGTCCGGGCTTACAGTGAGGGACTGGCGGCGGTCATGGTCGCTGACGACTTCGGTACACGATGGGGATTCCTCGACAGGGACGGTCTCATGGCCATTGAGCCACGATACTATCATGTCGGGGACTTCCACGAGGGGCTCGCATCATTCGAGAACGCCGGAAAGAGCGGATACCTGGACAGGGACGGCGCCGAGGTGTTCCCGGCCGAAGTGTATCATTGCCCTGACTTCCATTGCGGCCTCGCGCCGTTTGGCATGAGTACGTCCGGCCAGTCGCTCCTTTCCGCCAAGGGAGGGTTCATCACCGCGCCTGAAGGGCTGTGCCTGCTCGATCCCGTCGCAGGGGGCTACATTGCATCGTTCAAGGGCGCCGACTCGGTCGTCCGGTTCGGCGTGGTTGGCGCTGACCTCCGCTGGACGGTGGAGCCAACCTACGGCTACCTCAGTTCATGGCCCGGGCAGTACCCGCTTTTCGGCCTGAAGGATGGAAAGCCATGTTACGTGGACGAAACCGGCGGCACGGTATTTGTCGAGGGAATGTCCATGGAGGAATTCGAATCGCGCTGGGTGGAAGAGGGTGGGCGCAACGCCTTTCAAGCGCTTGGGGGCCGAAACCTGCGGCCCTTCCGCAGTGGCCGCGCATGCGTCTTCTACCCCGGCGAGGGCTGGAGGGTGCTCGACCGGTCGGGCCGTGTTGCCTTCAAGTGGCCTTACGCGATAGGGGATTTTGCGGAGGTGGCGCCTGTAGCAGGGAGGTGAGTCGCCCGGGCAGGCGCAGGCCGCATCCGGCTCAGAGCATTTCCTCGGCGTACTTCTTCGTG
>JBAZOJ010000184.1:0-7430 GCA_041648755.1 Candidatus Brocadiia bacterium | reverse complement strand
TGCATTGCCACTTTTATGCCCAAGCCGTTGTTTAACACGGCAGGCTCCGGAATGCATTTCCACCAGTACTTCTTCAAGAACGGGAAGAACGTTTTCTGGGATGAATCAGGCAAGAACTATGCCCGATTTTCGGATGTCGGCCTGTACTACATTGGCGGCCTGCTGAAGCACGGCGCCGCCCTTCTGGCCCTGACGAATCCCTCAACCAACAGCTTCCGCAGGCTGGTCCCGGGGTTTGAGGCTCCAGTCAAGTCATTCTTCTCCCTCGCAAATCGCAGCGCGGCCATACGTATTCCGAGTACGCAACCACCGAGGACTCGAAGCGAATGGAATTCCGTCCTCCCGACGGCACATGCAATCCCTATCTGGCCATGGCCGCACAGCTTATGGCAGGTCTTGACGGCGTGGTCAACAAAATCGTCCCATCGAAAGAGGGCTTTGGACCGTTCGATGTGGATGTTTTCCATCTGCCTCCTGCCGAGCGCGACCGGGTAATCTCGCTACCTTCGAGTTTGGAGAGTGCCATTGAGGCCCTTCGGCAAGACCATGACTTCCTGTTGCGTGGTGGTGTCTTCACTCCGGACTTGATCGAAAACTACTGTGACTACCTTTTCAAGAATGAGGTCCTGCCAATAATGGGAAGGCCGCACCCATTCGAATTCGAGCGGTCTCTGCACTGCTGAGATGAGGGTTTTTGTAACGAACGACGATGGCCTTGAAGCTGACGGCTTGGCGACATGCATAGCCGCCCTTCAAGGCCATTCTGTGTTTGTAGTGGTGCCAAGCGAGCAACAGAGCGCGGTTTCCGCTGCCTTGACGCTGCGAAGGCCCCTTTCATACCGACACGTCGAAATTGCCGGATGCGAGGGCGCGTATTCCTGCGATGGCACCCCGGTTGATGCCGCAAAACTGGGGCTTAGGTCTCTTGTGCCTTGGCCTCCGGATCTTGTTGTCAGTGGGTTCAACATGGGCATCAATGTCGGCCAGGATGTCCTTTATTCCGGAACGATCGCGTCCGCTATGGAGGCTCTCTTCTGGAACATGCCTGCGCTCGCGGTCTCTCTCAAAAGGCCATTCGAAGTCTCTTCGTCAACGGCTGCACGTTTCCTTCCCTCTTTGATGCGCATTGCCGTGTCCTGGTCTGGGGCTGGCAGGTTCCTGTTGAGCGTCAATGTGCCTGCAGAAGAGAATCCGCCGATTGTGATTGCCAGACAGGGCGTGTCGGCTTTCAGGTACTGGCACGAGCACGATGACAGCAAGGGCAGGGGGCAATGCTGGCTGAAAGGGGAGCCCGAGATGCGGGATTCCCTTCCGGATACCGACGCGTCGGTCGTGTCGCATGGGTGCGCCGCCATCTCCATCATCCGAAATACATTCGACGTCTTTCCTGACGACGCGAGACCCCACATTGCGGATCTCAGCGAGAGAATCAACCGTGAATTCCCGGTTCTGTCGGCATCCTTTCCCAAGGCCGACTCCAGCAAAGGAAACGCAGATGTCAGATGAAATGCACTTTGTGCCTTCGTCCTACATGAACTACTACATCATCAACCACAAGAAAGCCCGAATCGGGCTGGGTTCCTCCGGCAGGCCCGAGCGTACTTGGGCGGATCTTGAGCCTTTTGTTGCAGGAAAGCCGCTATACAATGAGCACACAGGTGGCGCAGAGAGCGTTCTCGTAAAGCAGATTGTGTCGCGATATGGAATGCCTGACAAGATTGACGCGATGGTTCTTCCGGGCACCAGCGGAGCGAACGCAGTGGCCATTCACGCGCTGGCGCCTCCAGGTAGCACTGTCGCGGTCGAGGCGCCAATCTATGACCCCGTCTACTTCATGATTCTTGCTGCGGAGCGAACCGTCGTCCGGCTGGACAGGCTCCCGCAGGCTTCATTTGTTCCCTGCCTGTGCGCAGTGGAGTCTCTGCTTGCCGCTGGAAACGTCAGAGCTCTTTTCCTGACCAACCACCACAATCCGAGCGGTACTTTCCTTGATGGGGACTTCTTTGTCAAACTGCACAAGCTCCTCGTGAAATACGACTGCCTGGGAATCGTGGATGAGGTGTACCTGGAATTCCATCCGGAATGGAGAAAGAACACGGTGCTGAACTTCGGGGACAGGTACGTTGTCACCGCCAGTGTCACCAAGGTGTTCGGGCTCGGAAATCTGCGCGTGGGATGGATTGCCGGGAAGCCGGATCTTGTGGAGAAGTGCAGGCAGATGTGGTACTTGATGGCCGTGCATAACTCCACTCCCTCAATGATGATCGCCTCGCACCTGTGGGATCATCTGGATTCTCTTGTTGAGGAGGACAGGCTTTCTGTCGCCCGTAACAAGGAGATTACCATTGAATGGGCGGCGAAGACGGGGCTGGAGTTCTTTGCTCCGGATTTGGCGCCAATTGGCCTGATCAAGCTTCCCAAAGGAGTGTCCGACCTGGAGTTCGCTCGCCGGGCTCTTGATGATAAAGGTCTTTTCCTGGCGCCAGGATGTTTCTTTGGGCTACCCGGCACGCTGAGGCTCGGATTCTTCAAAGGCGAAGGCGAGTTGCGGGAAGGGCTCGACACAATCGCAAAGCTGCTGTAGGGCACGATTTTTCTTGACCCCACGGGAGCATTCTGTACTATTCCTGAGTGGATGATTGCGGCATTACCTCCAAGGGGTGACTGATGAGAAAAGCACTCGCATCGCTCATTGCTTTCTGCGCCTTTGTGGCGATATTGCCTCTGGCAACATTCGCTGAGAACGCAGACAGTGATGCTGCGCTTTGCAGCAACCTGCTCAACAAGTATTCCGCCAAAATGTGCGGAGTGTCGATAACCACCTCGACAACCAACGCAAACGGCGACGAGGAGTTCACGACAGTATGGACGCCCGGTGTATTCCGACCTGATAGCACCGTGTTGGTGTCTTATTCAGCGCTGCCCGAGAATCCCCTGGAGAAGGCCACCTATCGCATCGCCAGCGGAAAACTGCGTGCCCGCGCCGAAATCAAGGCAATCAACCAGCGCTACAATATCGCTGTCATGTCAACCAGCATCAACACCAATGACCTTTCCGTCAGCTTCTCCGAGAACATCGAGCCCGCATTGGGCACAAAGTACTACGCCATCGGGGTTCTTCCCGCCGATGCCAACCATATCCCCTGTATCTCGCCATTCCTCCTTACTTCCGTCGTTTCGCTCCAGAACTCAACTCTGTACACGGCCAATCTCGCTTTGAATATGCACAACCCGACGTTCCTTGGCGGTCTTGTTATCACGGCCGATGGCAAGGTCATCGGTTTCCTGAATGTTCTCAGAGCCGATGATACTGATACTCTTGTCCTTCGCACTGCAGCTTCGGTCAGAGAGGCCATCTCCACTGCAATCGACCCGCGCGATACGTCAATGAGACGGTGCTGGTTCGGAGCATTCACTTCTGCCCTCTCTCCCGCCTGGGTCGAAAAGCTCAAGATGCCCTCTGACTTGCAGGGCTCGCTCGTCGAGGATGTGATCAAGGGCTCACCCGCTGATACTGCCGGGCTCAAGACATTTGACGTCATTACGTCAATCAACGGATTGCCTCTTGCCGGACCTGACGCTGAGAACCTTGAGCAGTTCTTCTCGCGGAACTTCAAGCCCAATGAGACGGCCAAGCTTGGAGTGTTCCGTGCTGGAGAACGTCTCGAAGTCTCCGCACTGCTGACAGAGAGCCCGAAGACCACGGAAGAGGCCCCGAAGTACGCCGATGACAAGCTTGGAGTTGAAGTTCGCGATCTTACGACCTATGCCAGGGTGTTACTCGGCCTGAGTGTGGATTCGAAGAGTGTTTCCGGCGTCCTGGTATTTTCGATGGACCAGAGAAAGACCTTTGGCGCAGCGGTGCTTAGGCAGCTTGGCATCAACTATAGCTACACCGCCGGGCTTCTTATAACTGAAGTGGACGGTAAGAGTGTTGCCAGTGCCGATGACTTCAAGAAGGCCGTGGAAGACGCGCGGAAGGCCAAGGCGAAGTCCATGACCATTTTCGTCCGATACAACAATGCCGACGAGAACGGCTGCCTGAACACTTGTTTCGTGAAGGTTAACTTCGAGGACTAAGGGGAGCCCCATGCACAGAATACTACCGGCTCTTTTCGTTGTCTTGTGCCTCGCCGTTACGGCCGTATCCAGCGGCGAAGACAAGCCAGCGTCGGCTCTGATTTTAAGCGCTTGTTCGAAGACTGTTGTTGGCATTTCCTGTGTCCGGGAAGCGGGCGGGGAACAGGCAAGCGGATTCGGGCTTGGCACATTCATCGATTGGGACGGCAAAACAGGGACTTTCCTGCTTGTTCACAATCAGCTCTACTCAGACGGTGTTGACAACCCCCGCTACAGCGTTTATCTCCCTGGTGGCGTCAAGGTTGCCAGGTTGGAGACGTTCGACAGCGCAAGGAAAATGTCCATTCTTCGTCTGGCCGAGCCAGTGGCCGACGCGGTCTCTGTGAAGCTCGCAGCGACTCCGTCTGTTCAGGCAGGCGACGAACTCTACCTGGTCTACTGCCTTCCTCAAGCATTCAACTACGCCCCCGCTATCCGCATTCTTGTTGCTTCTTCCGTTGGATCCGGCAAGAAGGGGCAGGAGATCATCACGGATGCGGATGTCGCATCTTCGGCCTTCAGTGGCTCCACCAGCGGCCTTGTCTATAAGGCCGATGGTTCGCTTGTTGGCATGCTGGTTTCACTCACAGTTGTCAACGATGTGGTCACTTACGTGTGTTCCCACGACTTCCTGTCTTCCGCCATATCTGATATGGCATCTAAGAAAACCGAGGTCAAGCAGGAGTTGAAGCCTTCTGAGAAGCCCTGCTGGTTCGGTGCATTGACATCGCCATTCGGAAAGTCTGTTAAGAGCGTGATCAAGGGCGAGAAGCCCAGCGTGGACTATGGCGCCGTTGTCTCCGCGGTTCTTCTGGACTCGCCCGCCGAGAAAAGCAAGTTCAGAGTCATGGATGTCATCACGGAAGTCAACGGGATCCGCGCCATTGGCGACAACTCGGATCTGGAGTTGATCTTTGCCTCCCTGTTGGAGGGTTCGGACATCAGCGTGTCATTCTACAGGTTCAATGCCCAGGCTGAAGACGTTGGCTGGGAACTGAAAACCAAGACCCTGAAGGGCGAGCGCCGGCCGCAAATTCTTTCCGAAACCGAACGCTATTCGGATCCGTTCCTCAAGGCAGAAGTTGCGCCGTTCAGTTGGGATCTGAAGATTCGGTCCTACATCCTGGACAGGTTCACCGGAGTCTACATCACCAAGATTGAGGACGGAGTACTGAAGACGTTTGGTTTCCAGGAGGGCGCCTTGATCGTCAAGGTCAACAATGTCAACACACCCGATATTCAGTCGTTCAAGACTGCCGTAGGGTCGCTGTCGACGATGTCCGGAAAGACCGTCGAATTTCTGGTCTGTCTGCCCGATGGATACAACCGTCCCTTGTACAAAAAGATTCTGATCCCGTAGGGTCAGTAGACAAGTCGACCCGTGCTGCTGGATTTTCTCAGGCCGATTCTGGCGGCAGCCATCCTTCAGGTCTTCGAGGGGGCAGAGACCCCTTGGGGCAATTCTAAAGCTTTTGCAGCATACATGGCCGCGGTGCTTTGCATCGCGGCCTTTTCGTTTGTCCTTGCCCGTGGGGATTTGGGACATCGGAGTCGCTGGCGCTTTGAGGCATTATTCCTTGTCGCGCTCGCTGTGGCCGTCTCGTTCAATCAATTTTGGGGTCTTGCCACGAGATTGGACATGATCCTTGGATTGCCTTCACGGCCTTGGGGCCTGCCTTCGATCATGGGGTTCGTTTGCTTTGTCCCGCTATGGGCCGCCTCCTTCTCCGCCGTTGCTTTCCGGTCCGGGTCTCGCGGCGATCCTGCTATGGGAAACGCAATCAGGACCTATAGTCTGCCTGTTGTGATAGTGTTAGGGGCTGGGGTCTTCACTGAAGCACTGACGCATTTGCCTCTGCCACTCCTCATTGTCGCCGCCTCCATACCTGGTGCTTCCTTGCTCGCTCTTGCTCTCGGTACCGCTGCGATGATCTTTCTGCTGCCACTCCTGATGGTCCATGTCTGGAGAACCGGACCTGTCGAGGACGAAGTGCTCCTGACGGCTCTGCGCGACATCGCAGGGAAGGCTGGCGTCAAGGTGCGCCGCATCTTGGTGTGGTTCACCGGATTCTCTTTTCACAACGCCCTTGTAACCGGCATCGCCATGCCGTTCCGGTATGTGCTCATTTCCGATGCGATACTCCGGGATGTTCAACTTCCGGCTATCCGGGCGGTGTTCGCCCACGAAGTCTCGCATGTGAGATTTCGGCACTTTCTTATTCTCATCCTGAGCGCGCTGGGTCTCCTATCCGCTTGCACACTTGTATACGAAGTCACTGCCTCATGGGGCGATGTCGAAGCAATGGTCTGCGCTGTCGGGGCTGGGCTGATTCACATAATTCTGCTCCTCGGCCCGACATACCGGAGTCTTGAGAGACAAGCTGATCTGGAGGGAGCTCGGCTGATCGGGGATCCGGCCCTGATGGCGGCGGCCTTGGATTATCTTGGGAATTTTGTTCCCCCGTCCAAGCGTCGTAAGTCCTTTACCCACTTTGGCGTTGATAGCCGGGTCGCCCTGCTGCAAAAGTGTGCAGAGACTGAGAGAGGGCTCGAACGGGCGGTTATCGGGCAACGGAGGTTCGTATCTCTGCTCGTGCTGCCGACAATTGTTCTGGCCGTCGCCGGAGCATGGTCAGCATCGTCGGATTATCGATCCGCTCAATGCGCCGGATGGCAGACAGTTGCCCTTGTCGGACTGGAGAAAGGGGATGAGCCACGAACAGCATACTGCCTTGAGCAGGCGCTTGCTCTCGTGGATGATAACGACCTCAGGTTGCTGCTGGCACTCCACTATGTCGCTATGAACATGCTTGATCGCGCAGAGGCGGAGCTCAGGCGCTGTGTGCCTGACGATAGCGGCATGTATGGAAAGCTCGTCAACGAGATTTTCAAGCGTCGGGTACTGCTGATGCAGGTGGATCAACACCTGTAGCCGAGGATGTCCCTCAGCGCTTTTGACACTCCGTCGTTCTCATGACTTTCCGTGGTATGCATCGCCGCCGACCTGACTTCCGGGCGTGCATTCCCCATTGCAATGGACACTCCGGCTTTCCGGAGCATCTCGATATCGTTCTCGTCATCCCCGATCGCCGCGGTCTCTGAGACTCCTATCCCCAGTCTCTCGATCAGCATCTCCAAGGCACTCCATTTTGATACCCCTTTTGGAAGCACGTCCAGGGCACAGCCGGAGCCTGTTATGTTGCGGATCAAGTTCATGTTGACCGCAACGCCAAGTTCCGCTCCGATGGCGTCGCGCGCTGCCTCCAATGTCTCGGCGTCACCTATGCTGCTTACGAAATGAACGTCCGCGG
>JBAZOJ010000183.1:0-7441 GCA_041648755.1 Candidatus Brocadiia bacterium | reverse complement strand
ATCGCGGTGCCAGCGGCAGCACAGCCGCTCGACAGAAGGGCGACAATCGCGAGGGCGAAGAGGCATAATACACGAGGTCTGCTCATCAGGAAAGTGATTATAGCTTCCCGGTCGAACCGGTCAAGCGGAATCTGTCCCCGGCGCTATCTTCTTTTCCCGCAGGACGTTCCGTTTGCTTGACTTATGCCCTCAAGAAGGGATAATTACCCGTCCACTTTTCGGCTGTACGGGCGCCCTTCGGCGCCGTTTCGCAGAGCCCAACGGCACAACTGCGGAGCAGTCGGCGTAACGCCGCGGCTTCTGCTCCCGTCTATTCAGGGAGCTTTTTTTGTCCAGGGAGAACAAGATGGTTAATGAATTTGTTTCTATCCTCCAGCGGCACAACCCCAATTCCCCCCGCGGGAACGACAAGGCCATCAACCACACCCCCGAGCTTTTCGTCGAGACCTATCTTCATCGCTTCCTTGCCGATGAAATCCTGTCAGGCAAGTACAAGCTGGTGCTGATCACAGGTTGCTCGGGCGATGGCAAGACCGATTTCATCCAATGGCTCGAATCCGAGCGGATGGGCGAGCAGGTTGACCTTGCAACGAAGCCGGTCGGTCGCTACGACTGGATCACCTACAAGGATCTGAATTTCTGCACCCTGTACGATGCCGGGATGACCTTCGAGGAAGAGGGCCAGAGCCCCGAGGAACTTCTGCACGACAACCTCGACGATTTCGCAGGCGAGGATTGGAACGAAGAGCCCCAGTGCTACCGGATATTCTCCATCAACCGGGATCTGCTCCGGTCCTTCCTCACGATACACAAGGAAAAATATCCGCGCCTGGGCCGCTGTGTCAACCCGGCGATTGACGATATTTCCCCTGATCCGACCCATGCGCTAAAGGAAGGGATTCTCGTAGTTGACCTCACACTGCGTTCGCTGTTCGGCGATATCCTCCGCGAAGAGGGGCTCACGGACGGCTGCCTGTACACCCAGCTTGTGGAGAAGCTGTGCGATCCTAAGATGTGGGCGGGCTGCGAAGGTTGCGAAGCGTTCGAGCATTGTCCGATAAGACACAACGTTCTGTCTCTGAATCCCGCGGGCGGCAAGCCGGTGGCCGAGCGCCTGCAGATGCTGCTGACGGCCTTTCACTATCGCAGGATTTTCCACCTGACAATGCGCGATCTCGTTGGCTTCCTTGTCCACACCTTTGTGACGGATGTCTCTTGCGAGGAGATTATCAAGTCAGTGGGCGACCCGGACTTTCTCTTCCCGCTGCTATATTTCAACCGCGCCTTCGACTTCCCCGGCGATTTCGGCGAGCTGTTGAAGGAAATCGATATCGCGGCTGTCGGGGCTCCGGACGTTGACTCGACGCTGCTGTGCGAAGAAGACCTGGCGCTGAACTCGGATTCCACTTCTGTTATGGTAATTCGTGACCTCCTGGATTCCCTTGATTCACGGGAGAGCGCTCACGAGGCCTCCGCGATATCCAAGGCGATCTTCGAGGCGAGGAAGAGGCGGTATTTCTTCGAAGGAGCGGGAGAGGAATGGCGCGAGTTGTTCCCATACCGATCCTACGAGCTGTTCGACTCGATAGCCAAGAAGCAGGAGTCCATCACGCCAGCGCTGGTCGGCAAGCTGCTGTACGCGCTTTCGCTTCGGGACAGCATTACCCCGCCGACGAGGGGGACGTTCTATTTCACTCTCGACGGCGACCTTGAACGCGTGGCCACCTATTACTCTGCGCCCTTTTCCGATTTCGAGATGATCCTTCCCCTGCCCCGCGCAATTGCCGGGCATCGCGAGTTCCTGCCGGGATACCTCCTTCTTCGCCATAAGGAGGCGCACACCATTCAGTTGCGCATCAATCTCGATATCTTTGAGTTCATCACATACGGCTCGTTCAATCTGCCGGAGAAGCCGGACTATTCGTCCGAGATCCGTCACCGGCTACGCCTGTTCAAGGAGAAGCTGGAGAACAAGAAGGAACTCCGCAGTTTCATTCTGCGCGCGGAAAACGGCCTGATGGCCGAGGTATTGCGAAGAGGAATGTCCGGCGGCGAGATCAAGATTCTCAGGGGAGAGTAAGCAATGCGAAACGAGATAAAGCGCTACTACGATATCAACTATCGCGGATTCGATCTGCCGGGCTTCAGGACTATGTCCATCTATCAGGTCCTGTCGCGGGTTGTTCAGTTATTTTATGATGGCACGAAGCGATTCCGTCCCGCGGCGATCTCCGCCGATGAGATGACCGGCCTGCTGATGGACGAGTTGTCCCATTCGAAGGAGGACACCCAGGCGCTGCACGGACTGCTTCGCGACTGGATTGGGAAGCGGCTGCTGCTGGAACGCGAAGGCGAGGCACTTGGTCCCAACCCGATCCACTACCGTACCGCCAGCATGTATGTCTGCGATGACCCGGAGGTGGAACGGTCGAGTGAGATGCTCTATAACATCCTGCGGACCGACCCTATCATCCGCAAGTTCTTCAACCGCTATTTTACGCCCCAGCGCGATGACAATGCGGAAGAAGAACTCCTGGTCCGGCTCGCTGGGAGACTGCCTCTTGCCGATGAGGACCCGGCCCGGGCCCCGGAAGAAACTAACGTATCGATCTGCCCGGCTTTCCGCAGAATGGTCGTGGACGATTTCCGCCGGGTGTTTTCGTATTCGGAGCACCTGAGCAGGGGTACTTTCGTCCGCCTGCTCGAGAACCTGGTCGGACTGCATTTGGCAACCTACGAAATGCTGGTGACCAATATCGTTAACAACTTCGTGTCGCGCGGAGTGTTCTGCCCACAGAACTGCCCTGTAGCGCCCGAAGCCTCCGATCTGAAGGGCTGTTTCTGCGTTGACGGCGTTTTTGGATCGTCCGACTCCAAGATGGAGTCCTTCTGCCAGGTAGCCATAAGGTCATTCACGAGCAAGATAGAGAAGCACCGGGCATTCCTGCAGAATATCGCGCTTATGCGCAAGCTCGAGCAGTACAACGGCGATGGTTTCGAGTTCCTCAAGGAACCGGCCTTCAAGGAGAAACCGCTTCCCGCCGACCTGTTGACGCTCAAGGAGCACCCCGACCTCGACAGTTGGCTTGACGCCGAGTCCATCCTCCTTACCGAGGAAGAGACCGCAGGGCGCAAGACAATGTTCGGCCTTCTGGATGAAACCGAAATCGAGCCAAGGCTCCGGCTTATATCCAAGCTGCTGACGGTATTGGGTCCGGCCAACGACGCCAACTACGCCCGGAGGCTCGAGAGGATGCTCGGATACTCGGACGGTTTCGGTCTGCTCGCGTCCTTCCGCGGCAGCTTCATGTACTATCTCAGCGACAAGTTCATAGGCTTCACCGTGATGCTGGCGACCGTGGAAAAAGATGCGGCTGGCAAGTACCAGATCTCCAAGGAGATCTCCCTTGCTGATTACTGCAATTTCCTTCGCCAGCGGTACGGCATTAACGTCGGCGGCAGGTACAAAGGCGGCTATCCCGGCCAGGGAATCCTGCGGGAAAACATCGCCGTACTGCATCGGAGGCTGTTCTACATGGGTTACGTCTCCGACCCGCTGAACCGGCCGGTGAACCCGATTATTCGTCCCGACATAGCGATCGAGAGGTAACAGGATGTCGAACAATATCTTCAACAAGTCCATAAAAGAGCTATACGGCGAGCTTGCCCAGGCAATCTTCGACGAGATCAAGGTTCCGAGGGTAGGATCCCAGCACATCCGGGTGGCTGGCTATACTCGCGATGTTCTCGAGGGCGTCTACCTGGCATTGGACAAGTTGCTCGCAAACAAGAACCGCGAAGCCTACAAGATCTGCTTCATCGCGGAGCGCGCGGGCAAGACCGTGCCGATCACGCCTATCGAGCAGGTTATGGAGTACCGCACCAAGCCCTCGATCAAGGGCCTCATTGTCTTCGATCCCTGGAAGATAGAGGAATACGGGCGCAACTCGTTCCTTCTCTACTCGTTCCGCGATTACCCGATCGAGAAGGTTCTTGAACACCAGACGATGGCCAAGATTGAAACCGCCCCGCCCAAGATTCGCGCCCTCTTTCACGAAGTCCGTCAGGACTTCGCGGGCAACTTCCCCGCCCTGGAGCGGCCATTACGCGAAGCTCTGTTCATGATCTCTCTGTCGCAGGAAGGTTTCTCTTTCCCCGCTTTCGGGCGCAACCTGATATTCTTCAACTGCTTCCCGGATGCATCGCTGACGGAGAAGAACGCCGCCTCGCGGATTGCTCAGAACTCCCGGCTGTCGCGGCTGTTTATCCACTCCCGGCTTCCGATGAATGAACGCATTCTTCTGCTTTGCCCGCGCGATAAGGACACCAGCATAAGCATATTGAAGTTCTTTGTTGGCAGGGACGGCGTACTGCCCGAGTTCTGGCTGCTGGAAATAGTCGAGGACTTCCCCGACCTGTTCTTTGACAAGTGGTCGTCTTCGTTCCTGGTTCCTGCAAGACGGCAATTCGTGGCGCATTTCGAGGGCATCGGCAAGGACCGTGTCGCCGAGCCCGAAATCATCGTGACCTGGGAAATGCCTTACGGCACCGTTGACTTCGGTGCCATCGCGTTCCGGATATGGAGCGAGGAATCCGTTGTCAATGAGCGCGTTGCGCGCAGCGGAGGCGAACAGAAGTTCATCCTCAACATCGCCGGGATCGAGCCGGGGATCTACCAGATCCAAGTGGTCCTCAGTGCTTCCGACAGCCGCGCGATATCCGAAAGCTGGTCCGCGCCATTCGTATGGCCATCGAAGGACCCCAAATCAGCAAAGGCAGTCAGCGCGCTGACCGCAAAGCTGACCTGGCTTCACGGGGCGATCGCCAGCGATCAGCCCACCGCCCTTTACCACCATCTGAGGGAAGAGCCGCTGCTGAAGCGCAGGAAACCCGAACTGATCGAGACCGCGCCGCGCATCAATCCCGTTCCGTTCGCGGGCGGGGATGGAGTGCAGGAGCTTGTACTGCCGGACCATACGCGCTTTTTCATGCGCGTTCCCGAGGCCTTCCGGCTTCTCGAAAAGATTGCATTGGAGGAGTTCAAGGGCCTGAGGAGCTACGTTCTTGACCTGTCCGTTGACAAGCCCGAGGTCGAGGCAATCGAAATGCAGCCCACCGAGATGCCCGAGGAATTCCTCAAGCATCGCCGACTACTGATAATGCAGCTTCGCCGCTCCGGCAGCTTCCCCTCGGCCGCGAATTTCGCCTCGTTCGCCAACCTGTGCATCAACTACCTTAACGCATACTTGAGCCTGCTTGACAAGATACTGAAGAGCCGGGCCAAAGTCATCCGTGACGAGCTATTGTTCCTCGACACGGTAGTGCTGAAGAAGGGCGACAAGGTCCTTGGTATACTGACGCTGCCCACGCACCCGCTTGAGATAGCCTTCAGACTCGGCCATCAGCAGATGATCTCCGATGTATGGCAGGCCGTCTTCCGTTCGCGCAGCAGCCACGTATCCAAGTATCCACCCAAAGAGGGCGCCATCCGCAGCCAGTTCCTGAAGATTATGTCCAGCAAGGAAGGCTCGCACTTCGTACTCGTCGAGGTGCCACATCCCGGCTTCGGCCTGTTCCTGGCTGAAAACACGTTCGTCTCCGAGCTTTGGAGCGCATGGGACAGCTTCATACCGACCGAACACAACGACCTGCTGGAAAAGGGCCGCGAGCCCATCAGGCAATGCCTGACCACATTGCAGATGGGGCGCTCGGTTTCGGTCGCGGTGTCGGGCATCTCCAACCACAAAGGCCTGATGCGCTTCTTGAAGGTTCTTTCCGAGAGCATACCGGATCCCGAAGTCGAGTTCGACGTCACCTGCTATGGCACCCCTGACGGAGTCATTGACCGTACGCGGCGCGAAATCGAATTGCTCAAGCGCAACTACTGCCTTTACGACCTGTCTGCCGACCCTGATGTCTGGCGTGAGAGATTCCCATATGATCGTGTCAGGCTGCATGCCCCGACGGATACCAGGATCGACAGTTTCCACCTGTCCGTGATCATTCCGGATTTCTCTGTCGTCACCGAGTCGTTCGAGTCGCGCGACACTTGCGCGCTGACCTTCCTCAAGGGGCTCTATCCCATACATCTCGGCTTCGACCGGGCGCATGGCGACCTCCAGTGGAGCGGAGCAGGCCCCAAGAAAGACTCGCCGGTAACCGAGAATATCCCTGATATCGTTGACGCTGTACGGGACTTCTTCACGGCGGTTTCATCCAAGGTTTCCCTGCAGAAGACGGCTGCTTTCAGCCATCTTGCCGTCAAGATCGAGATCCCTGCCGTGAAGGAAGCTTTCCTGCGCAAGCTGATAGGGAGTTCCATCACCTCCGTAATCGTGTCCAACATCGGTGCCGCCGACCTGGGCTTCCGTCTGGCGCCCCCGGACTTCGCGGTGGGCTCGTCCTGGCCGAATGTCGCAGTTGCGGTTAACCTGAAGAAGACGAAGGCGTTCTCCCTGCTGACCACCGATGGCCCGAAGCATTGGAGGAAAGACCATAACGCAGCCGCAGCCGCGATACGGGACATTTCGCCGGTGCCTCTTTCGCTGTTCACCTGTTCGGATTCGAAGCGGCTTGTTTCGAACATACTTACGCGCAGAATGCTGTCCCTTCTGAGCCAGACACGCGACGGAATTCTTGTCGAGCCGAACAACTACCCGGACTTCTTCCCCGGCGGCCCCTGGCCGATGCTGATCCTGTTCAAGTTCGGCAGCGAAAGCGTGATTCCCCTTGTGGTCGAGCCGCTGGAACTGCGCGGAATCGACAAGCCGGACAACGCGGTGATTCCGCCGGAGTTCCTGGAGCGCCTGAATGGCTCCGCCGAACGGTTGGAGGAGTTGTTCAAGCGTATGAGCGAAGAGCCCGATGGAATGTTCACCTGGACTCGCTTTGGCGAAATACTCGCATCCGAGTTGCAGTTGTCGCTGATGAAGAGCGAGATCGCGGTCAAGGATGCCGAGGAATTGGCCGGACGCATCAACGCCGTGGTTCACTCCTGCAAAGCCCCGACGCGCGAAGTCATTCGTGAATTCCCGGTTCTTATGCTGCCCGATGCAAAGGGTCAGCTCACCGGCAGGCCGTTCCCGAACGTTCATCCGTTGTGTCGCGTTATTTCCGGCGAGGAGATGGCGCAATGGATATCCAAGTAGATGCGGCGCTGAAGCCCGATGCAGGGAAAATAGTCCGCTACGGTCCGTCGCGGCTCTACTGTCCGCACCTGGATCGGGACAACGTAATCGAGACCGATGTCCTCGTTCTGGGCAGCGGCGCGGCAGGCTTGATCTCCGCGCTTACCGCCGCGCGCGAGTGTCGCGTGATGGTGGTGACCAAGCTGAAGATGGAAGACTCCAACACGTCCTACGCCCAGGGCGGAGTGGCCAGCGTGTTCTCGCCCGACGACACCCTTGAGGGCCATATCACTGACACGCTTAACGCGGGTTAC
>JBAZOJ010000182.1:0-7447 GCA_041648755.1 Candidatus Brocadiia bacterium | reverse complement strand
CCCTCGATGGAAAGGTAACGCATTACGAGCGCGGATATCTCGGAGTGCGAAAGCGCGTCACCCGCCTTGATGGCAGCCTTGCAGGCTATCGTTTCCAGTATCTTTGCGGGGTCTCCCCCCTGCTCTCCCGCGCCCGCCCGCTCGGCACAGGCCCGTTGAATAGCCTCACCGCAACGCTCGACGGGGAATCCTCCCGGTACTGCGTGTACGGCTATAGTACGTTCGCCGAACGGCTCCACTTCAAAGCCTGCGCGGACAAGCGCGTCCGATGCAGCCTCCCAGACAGCCATCTCGGCCTGCGACAACTCGATCGCCTGCGGAATCAGAAGCCTCTGGCTGCCCGTCGCCTTCCCTGACAATTCCTCAAAAAGTATCCGCTCGTGCAATGCATGCTGGTCAATGGCTATCAGGTCGCCACCGTCCTCGAACATCAGGAAAGTATTGGCCAAGCTTCCGATGTAGCGCCATCCGCAGACGGTGAGTTCCGATTGGGGCTCGTGACGGATGGGAGGTTGCGCAGGCGAGGCGAAATCCTGGTGACTCCGGGGCCGTGAATAGTCCGGGCGTGACTCGCCCGAGCGGTTGGCGTAGAAGTCCAGGATCGAACGCTTGACACTTTCCTGGTGTTCGCCACTCGGTTCAGCGGGGATGGAAGCTTCGATTCTCGCAGGTCCGCCGTGCGACTCCAGTGCCCTGATAATAGCCTGGAGCGCAAAGGAATATATCCTGTGGCCGTCGGCGAAGCGCACCTCAATTTTGGTAGGGCTGACGTTGATGTCGAACGCGGATGGCTCGATCGAGAAAGACAGGACGGCGATGGGATATTGCCCCCCTATCAGCCTTCCACGGTAGGCCTCGGCCAAGGCAGCGCTGATCTGGCGGTCGCGAATGTAGCGACTGTTGAGATAGGTGTACTGGAAGCGTGAGTTCGCCCGCGCGGTCGGCGGAGAGGAAACGTACCCGCGCACGGTGCCCCATTCGGGCTCGGAATAGTCGACAGGGATCATGGAATCCGCGACCTCATCGCCAAGGAATTCCCTGACCCGGCGAAGCGGATCGCCGGTCGGAGCGGCGGAGATGGACTGCCGCGCGCCCACTTTCAGTCTGAATGCCACGCCCGGAAAAGAAAGGGCGAAGCGGGTAAGCATTTCGGAAATATGA
Source organism: Candidatus Brocadiia bacterium (assembly GCA_041648755.1). Taxonomy (GTDB): domain Bacteria; phylum Planctomycetota; class B143-G9; order B143-G9; family B143-G9; genus JBAZOJ01. The sequence continues at coordinate 6,286 of JBAZOJ010000182.1, read as the reverse complement.
GAAGCCTCTGCGGTGGGAGAGCGGAGGAATTTCAGCCTCGCGGGCAGATTGCGGAAGATGTCGCGCACCTCGACCACGGTGCCGGGGGCCATGCCGATTTCGCTGCTTTCCACCACCTCGCCGTAGCGGCAGACGATACAGTGGCCCGAAGGGAGCGAAGGCGGGCGGCTGAGGATGGTCAGTTCGCTGACCGCCGCTATTGATGCGAGAGCTTCGCCCCTGAACCCGAGGGTCATCACGGATGCCATTTCCTCGGCGTCGGTCAGCTTGGAGGTGGCATGGCTGAGCAATGCGACGGGCAGATCCTCGGGGAGGATTCCCTCGCCGTTATCGGCAATCCGCAGCAGTTGCCTGCCGCCGCCTTCGATATCAACCGAGATCTCCGTTGCGCCAGCGTCGAGCGAGTTTTCGGCCAGCTCCTTCAGAACGGAAGCCGGACGCTCGATTATCTCGCCAGCGGCGATCTGGTTGATTACGGCCTGTTGCAGGAGATGAATTTTGCCCATTCAGTCGACCTCAATACAGATTATACCGTGCTTGCGCAACAGGGCCGCCGCGACTCCCCAGCCCCTGCGAAGTTCCCCACCGATCCAGACGGTGCAGCAGCCACAGGACGGGCTGCGCCCCTTCAGGAAGGCGATCCTTGCTTTCCGGGCCAAGGCGATTTCAAGCGTGAGTTCCGCCCCCCTGATAAACGCTGCTGTCACATCATCCCCCGCCACGCTGACGACCTTTGCCCGCCCGGCAAGAACATCGTCACCGCCGCCGAGGAGCATGGAGGGAGGACGAGGAATGGCCAAGCCTCCGAGAGTCTCGGGGCAGACCGGTACTGCTTCGAATCCTTGCAGTGGGAGAAAGAGGCAGTTCTTTGTTCGGCCGTCGTAACGCGTCGGCAGGCCGACCAGGCATGCGCTGACGAGGCAGACCGTCTGCTTACATGCCTGAGACGACCGGGAAGACATAGTCCGCGCCGAACAGCTTCAGCATTTCGCTGCTGCCGCTGTTTGGATTGAGGAAGACAAACTTCTTCCCGATCCGCCGCAGTGCGCTGTACCTGACGTACAACTGCGAGACCGCCATCGGCGAGATATAGGTCGCTGCGCTGAGATCCACGTAGATCTCATGCACGGTGCTGAAGTCGCTGCTCGAGGCCTTGGAGATCAGACCTTTTACGTCGGATTCGTGGACTTCTCCGTCCGCGGCGAACATTGCCTGGGAACCGAGCGTCCATTTCGGATTTAGCGGGCACATACTATCTATAGCACCTTGAATGTTACAAGGGTCACATCGTCGGAAGGTTCGGCCCCGGCGCGGAATGTGTCGAGCTCGTCGCGGAGCCCTGACACAAGTTCCTTGGAGGTCTGGTCAGCATTCTCCTTGATGAAGCGGTACAGGCGATTCTCGCCGAACTTCTCCCCGCGACGGTTCATGGCTTCAATGACGCCGTCGGTATAGAAGACGACCCGGTCGCCCGGGCGCAGCAGAATCCTGTGCTGTTGGATATTACGGTTGAATACGATGCCGGTGTCGAATCCGAGGGCCATTCCGCCCGGCTTTACTAACTCGATCGAGCCGGAGGTCGCGCGGTAGATGACCATCGGTGTATGACCCGCGCAGGAGAAATTGATCTCGTTTTTCGGGATATCCAGGACAAGGTAGTAGGAGGTAACGAACATCCCGCGCGGAATATCGCGCGAGAGCAGTTCGTTGGTCTTTTTGAGCACCTCCATCGTGGACATTTCGTTCTCGGCGAAGCGCCTGAGTTCGCTACGGAACACGGCCATGATCATCGAGCCCGTGATTCCCTTGCCCGATACATCCGCAATGATGACGCCCAGATGCGTGGGTGAGACGGGGATAAAGTCGTAGTAGTCGCCGCCCAGTTGGCCCGCGGCCTGGTAGTATGGATAGAGGTCGATCGTCGGAACCTTGGGCATAGCCTGCGGAAGAAGCATTTGCTGGATTTCGCCAGCCAGCGACATGTCGTCCTGGAGCTTCGACACCACCTGCTTGTCCTTGTCGGCTTCCTCAAGAGACTCGGCCAGGTCGTTGACCGCTTCAGCCAGGAGGCCGATTTCGTCACCGTGTTTCACCTTGGTCCGGCGCGCAAGGTCGCCATTTCGAATCGCGAGCAGGTCGCGCAGGATGTCCTTTATCGGGCCGACTATGGTCTGCGAGAAGAAGAAAGCAACAATCGCTCCGACTCCGGCCAACCCGAAAAAGAGTCCGACCACGATCGGCCATTTGTGGGCATCGCCGATGATTTTGGCCAGCGCAACCATAAAGAAACCCTCGACGACGAGGATCGCTGCGACCGAGATGAGCGTCAGCTTTACGGACATATTAAAAGTGATCTTCCGACGGGCTCGGAGATCGCCTTCCGTGCGGGTGGTTCTAACCGGTCTGGCCATTTTCACTCTCCGCCTGCAATTTTAGCCGCGCACGATTGCGGCACAACAAAAAAGGCTCGAAACCGCGTAGAGCAGCCTACTTGGGCTTCTCAAGCTCGATCTTCGTCGCCAGTCCCCACTCCGCCACCGGCTTACCCATCATGTCTGCCAGCGGATGAGCGATATCCAGGAATATCCCGTACTCGCGGAATATCTTGAGGGTGTTATCGGCGTACCCGGCCGCATTGTAAGTATCGGTGCCTTCGGAATCGAGGAAGAACGACAGCGATGTTCCGCCGTGATAGTCGTTGCCGCCCGCGCGCGCCTGCCCGGCCGGATAGTCGTACCGGTCGTTTCCGCCGCGGTCGAAAACAAGGCAGATCGCGTTGTGCGCCGAGGCCCCGAGCGAGAACCCGCCCCCGCCTTCGTACACATCGTTGCCCGCATCGTCGCAGAAGAGAGTGACGCACTCATCCCACGCCAGGCCCTGCGCCACCGCCTGCAGCGTCTTGTAGTGGTCGTCTCCGCCGTATTCAAGGAAGGTGCCAACGGCCTCGTGCGCCGAAAATCCCTGGTTGTAGCGGGAGCCTATGTACAGGTCTCCCTCGTGACCGACATCCGCAAAGATGCCCCAACCAAAGTAGTACCCGCCCCCCTGCGAGAAATGTCCAGCTTGGTAGCGGTCGGTTCCCGCGCAGTCGACCAGCACGGCAATCCCGCCGGAGGCAAGCAGCCGGAAGCCTATCGCCGAGCCCTGCGACCAGCCGTCGAACAACCCGGGATCACCGTAGTTGGTGGGATAGTCGCCGCTGCTGTAGTAGTTGTCATCGCCGCCGCCTTCGAGGAATATGGACGCTGCCCCGGAGCCCGCGAGCCCCTGGCAGAACTGGTGACCCTCGTAGCGGTCATTTCCCGCGAGGTCGGCGAAAACCGCCGCGCCGAAGATCGCGCTGCCCTGGCACAACTGCTGGCCGCGATACTCGTCGTTCCCTTCCATATCGACAAGGACTCCGACTCCGAATAGTGCGGTCCCCTGCCCCCACTGGCGCGCGACATACTGGTCGTTGCCCGACAGGTCGAGAAGGAAGCCGCAGCCGAGCGAACCGGAGCCTATCTCCCATCTGCGCGTCGAGTTGTAGGTATCGTCGCCCGCGAAATCGATCACCACGCCAAAAGGCTGGCGGATGGGATTTGTCTTGATCTGCGCGCCCTTGTCGTCAAGCGCGTATTCGACCACATAGCCGGAGCCGCTGCCAGCGTTGTTGGTGTACAGGTCGTTGCCGCCAAGATCAATGATCACGGCCGCTGCGGTGTTCGCGTACCAACGGTTTCCGCGCCCGCCGAAGATTATCTTGCCATAGGGCGAGTCGGACTCCTCGAGGGTGGGCTCGGCGAGTTTCGCCGCATACGCTTTTTCGAGGTCGGCCTTCAGCCCGGCCAGGTAATCCGTATCGCCCAGTCTCAGGATTGACATTTCCGCGGCAATGAGGTCTGCATATCCGACCTTCTCGGCCAGCTTGAGCAGTCGCAGATTGTCCTCGCGCCGGACATTGTCGGGGTCGGTATGAATGTAGATGCCCTGCAGGAACGCGTCGGTCAGGCCTTCGCGCGCCTTTTGAATGAACTCGATATCCTCCGGTGTAAGCTTTGAAAACGCAGCGTCGAGGCAGGCCTTGGCGTCTTCCAGCACCTTGGAAATCTGCGCCACGTGCTCCACGGGAGTGATGCCGGTCTTCAAGGCTGCCGAGATATCTGGCAGTCCGGGCGTGACGGTGGCGGTGCCCCCCTTGCGTGCCACGAGCCTTCCGCCAGCAAGAGCCTTCGCGGCGGCAATGGATTCGCCGAAACTGATATCGAGCAGGTCGGCGGCCGAGATGAGAGTCTCTCGCGGGTCATAACGCTTATCGGCGCCGCGCTGGGCGGCGATGCGGCCGACTATCTCGCGCGAAACCGGCTCGACCGAATATGGGTCGCGGTGAACATAGGACATCAGCTTGCGCCTGAACGGATCCGCCGTGCTGTGAGTGGCGGCCAGACGATTGAGCAGATCGCGGTAGTCGGCATCTATGTTGTTCGGCTTGAGCAAATCCTCGATGAAGGGCTTGTAGTCCGGCACGGGATAGTTGAAGTCAAAGCCGAGATCAGCGTTGGCAGGCATCGGGGCGCCCATTGCGGGACGCTCGCCGAGGGTGACATCCACATCCAGTCTGGCTTCCTTCGATTCCGCCTTGAGTTCCACGGTATCGCCGGGCTTCGCTGCAGCGAGGGCGGCCTGGTAAGCCTTGACGGGGTCCGGGGCCGGGACTTCCTTGCCGTTTACGTACAAGACCTGCCTTGTCGTCCGGCGCATTACGTTGAGCCTGACCTCGTCGCCGGGGTTCAGGGGAGCCAGTTTGGCACGGAAGACCTCGACAAGCTTCGCGGCGTCGGTGCCGAAGCCCTCCCCGTTGAGGGCCGTGACGATGTCGCCCGGCTGCAATCCGGCATTCCACGCGGGTGAATTGGGCGAGACCATCGTCAGGATGACGCCCGGCGGGTCTGTCCAAGCCTCCATGTTGATTCCCATATACGCGCCTGCGCCCCAGGCGGGGACGCAAAGGGATGCGAAAGCAGCCAGCAGGAGAAGGGCGACGAACTTCTGCCTCATTTTATGACCTCCGTGGAGATACGAGTATAGCACCGGATTCCACCTTCACAACAGACCTGCTTTGACGGGCGCACTTTTGCTGTATAATGGCAACGACCCGGAGGATGTGATGACTTACGCGGTGATTATGGCTGGCGGTTCAGGGACACGCTATTGGCCCAAGAGCCGGAAGAGTCTCCCCAAGCACTTGATCCAGTTTGGAGAGATGGGGGTACTGCTCGAAAGGACGGTCGAGCGGCTGGCGCCTTTCTTCCCCAAAGAGAGGATTTTCGTCATAACCACCCGCGAGCAGGAGGCTATCTGCCGGAAATACCTGGCGATGCTTCCTCCCGACAACCTGATCTGCGAGCCCCTTGGGATGGACAGCGCGCCCTGCGTTGCGCTGTCGGCAGCAATAATCTCGCGAATTGACCCCGATGCGGTCATTTCGATGTTCCCCGCCGATCATCTCATCTACCCCGAAGACGCCTTCCTGCGCACGATCTCGCGCGCCTGCGAGCACGCCAAGAGCGGGAAATACCTTGTAACCCTCGGTATCAATCCTGACAGGCCCGCCATAGAGTACGGGTACATCGGGCGCGGATTTCTGCTCGACCCCGGCGTATTCACCGTGCGGGAATTCCGGGAAAAGCCCACGGCGGCCATCGCCGAAAAGCTGATTTCGTCCGGAGAATACTACTGGAATTGCGGCATCTTCACCTGGCGCGCATCGAAGATACTGTCCGAGATCGCGCGGTTTCTGCCTAACACCCACGAGCGCGTTATGCGCATCGCGGACAACTGGGGCAAGCCCGAGTTCGCCAGCACCTTTGCCAATGAGTATCCTTCCGCCGACAAGATCAGCATTGACTACGCGGTGATGGAGAAAACGTCCGACGCGATCGTCGTGCAGGCGGAATTCACTTGGGATGATGTCGGGACCTGGCTGTCGCTGCAGCGGCATTGCTCGCAGGACGTGAACGGCAACATCATCATCGGAAACGTTTCCGCGCTGGACGCGTCGAACTCGATAATCAGCGGCGAAACCGACAGGCTCGTGGCAGTGCTGGGCGTCAAGGATATGATCATAGTTGACACGGGCGACGCGCTACTGGTTATGCCGAAGTCCGAGTCGCACCGGATCAAGGAGTTGCTGGAGAAGCTGAAGAAGGAAGGCTTGCAGAGGTACCTTTAGCCAAATGATGAATGATGATTGATGATTGATGAATAAGAGGCCGATGGCCGGAGGCTGCAGGCAGAGCTAGCACGA
>JBAZOJ010000181.1:0-7464 GCA_041648755.1 Candidatus Brocadiia bacterium | reverse complement strand
GACAGTTACAGTAGATATGGTAGTATAAGCTATGGAGGATATAGCCATGAGAACGCTATGCTGTGCTATCTTCTTTCTGGCTGCCTTGGCAACCGCCTCACCCTCATTTGCACAGACAGCCCCGGCGCTTCCGTATCCAGTGATTGCACCCGCCAACCAAGGGGAGATCATCAACCCCGTTGACGATCAATCGGTCAGCGTCAATCTGCTGACAGGCGACTTGTACGTGCAGTTGTCCCCGCTCATCGAGATGAGTTCCGAGTCCGATATCAATCTGATGCTGGGGCTGCATTACTCCAGCGGAAATGCCACTTCTATCACGCTGGGCCCGGGCTGGCGTTGCACATACGACATCCGGATCGCATACTCGTACAACAACGGACAGCCGACCATGTCACTGATTGACTTTCTTGGATGCGCGCTGCCGTTTGTTCCCGCCGGAGGCGGGTGGATCGCCGAGCCGTCCTACGGCTGCCACCTCACTGCGCAGATCCTCGGCCCGCTGCAGAATCCCACCGGTTTCAACGTCAGCGATCGGTGGGGTCGTTTGATCTCGTTCGACGCGTCCGGCAGGCCTACCATGATCACCGATTTCTATGGACGCCCCACGGCACTGGCTTATGGACCTTCGGGGATTGTGGCCATTACCGACCAGTTCGGACGTTCTATAACGTTCGCATACGCCGCCGGAAGGCTGGCTTGTGTGCAGGATGCCACTCTGCAGGGCTCGCCGGTGTACCTGTCGTTTGCATATGACGGCGCGGGGCGTCTGGCGAGCCTGCAGTCCGGCTATGCGGGGGGAGCGCGAGCCATGTGCAGCTTCACTTACGTGGGCGGCGGCAGCGCGATGGCGACATACACCGATGCAGATGGCGGGATGTACTCGTTTTCGTATGTTGCAGGACAGGTTGCGTCGGTCACGGACCCGCTTGCGCAATCCGTCTCGGTTGCCTATGGGGCAGGCAGTGCCCAGGTAACCGACCGTTGTGCCAACTCGTGGTCCTACATTTTCGATATGACCGTCAGAGCGTTGTCGCGCAAGGATTTTCCTGCCGTCAGTGGCATTGTGTACAGCATCGTCCAGCAATTCGACTCTTCGCGGAATCTTGTTCTTCGCTCCGAGCCCGGTCTGTCTCCGGTCGCAAGCACTTACGATACAGAGGGAAACCTCCTGACGCGTTCGACCTCATACACATGGAGCGGCACTGTCGAGGTCATCGCCGAAAGCTGGACATATTCCGCAAACCTTGTGCGCAGCTACACCGACGGCCGATCGAACACTTGGCACTACGACTGGGCCGGGCCTGGGTGCCTGTCGCGGATCATACAGCCGGATGACAACCCCCTGACCCCGACGCACGACGCGGTTGTGACATACTCCGGCGGCTTCCCGTTGGTCTTTCGCGACTATCGTGGAAATTCCTGGACGTTCACCTACGTGGGTGGGCGGCTTGCGTCATCATCTTCGCCGCTTTCGAACAGCCGGACATTTGCCTGCAACACGTGGGGCCAATTGACCTCGGAAACCGACCCGCTTGGAGCGGCAAGGACACTCATCTATGACAATATGCACAGGCTCGTGGAGACGCGCGAGCCCTTCGATCTCACCGGCCCGGCAATCACCACATGGGTCTTGAGCCCCGCGGGAAGGATACTGTCGATTACCGATCCTATTGGCTCTGCGACCTGTTATTCGCGCGATGCGGCAGGGAGGAACACCGAGATCACGAATCCTCTCGGCAACGACCGTGCGTTGTCGTATGACAACGAGGGCCGCCTGACAGGCTGGACGGATTTCAGGGGTAATATCTGGGCTGCCACCAGAGATGCATGGGGGCGCGTAATCGCTGTGACCGATCCGGCGAGCCACACCACAGCAACAGCCTACGACCTTTCTGCCCGGGCTATTGCTGTCACAAACCGCACCGGAAACACAAGTTCGCAGTTGTTCGATGGATTGTGGCGCCTTCGCCGTGCTATCGATGCTGTCGGCAGCCAGATCAACTACGCTCTCGATGGCTGCGGGAACGCCACATCGGTCACTGATCAGCGTGGTTACGTCACTTCGAGGACATTTGACGAACTGAACCGCCTGACCGGGCAGACCGATCCGCTCAATTTCACGTACTCGCTTCAATACGACTACAACGGAAACCTGGTTCAGGCGACGAACCGGCTTGGCGGAGTCAGAACAGCCACCTATGATGCCGACAACAGGCCCGGCTCGTTCGCGATGCCCAACGGCACTTCTCTGACGTGGACCTGCGATGCCGCAGGCCGGGTTACCGATGTCGTTCTCCCCGGTGGGGGAACGATGGAATGCTCACACAACGCTGGTGGCTTGGTAACGTGGTACAAGGACCCCTCCGGCAACGAGACCACGATAGGATACGACAAATCCGGGCGAGTTCTCTCGGCGCTCGACAGCATTTCCGCCATTATGACGTTCACGCGGGACGCCGCCGGAAGGATAACCGCAGCCGAGTATCCGGGCGGCCTCGTTCGTTACTGGTCCTATGACAACGACGGGAACGTGTCATCCTACACCGACCGGCGCGGGGATGTCTGGACATTCAGCTATGGCGCGCTTTCAAGCTGTGTCGGGATACTGAATCCCGAAGGCGGGAACTCGACTCTCTCGTACGACTTCGAGAACCGGCTTACCTCGCGCCTGGACCCGGCTGGAGTCCTGTATGAATGGGCATACTCCAACACCGGGAGACTTTCATCCTACACCTGCGGTTCGTCAAGCTATGCGATGGGCTACGACGCATGCGGGAACCTGACGTCATTCACAGATCCTGGCAATCACGCCTGGAGCTATGCCTATAATGCGCGTGGTGAGCGCATAGGCGCTACGGATCCGCTGACGGGGCTTGCGTCTTTCTCCTACGACGGCGAAGGAAATCTCCTCTCTCAGACCGATCCTCGCGGCAATTCCACATTCTTTGCGTATGACAGCGCCAACAGGCGGTTGAGCGCGCAGGACGCACTGGGAAACACGGAAACTTACAGCTACGTTGGTTCGCTCCTTGTGTCGTGCACCGACAGGAACGGCCGCACCACCGGGTATTCGTACGATGCGGCCGAGAACCTCGTACAAGAGCAGTTCTTCGACCCGTTCGGCCTCGGAACTCTCACCCGGACGATGGCCTATGACCTGCGCGGCAACTGCGTCTCCGAGGTTGGGCCTTACGTGACGATAGAAAGGACTTTTGACGCACACGATCGCATGACTGCCGAAGAATGGTCGCCGGTCGGATTCCCGACTTCCCTGACTGCCAATTATTCCTACGACAACGAGGATAACCTTGCCGCGATCACAGACTTCGCGGGCAGAACTGTTTCTTACGCCTACAACTCGATCGGGCGTTGCACCTCAATCAATGACGCCGGACAGATTTCAACGATGTCGTATGATCTCGCGGGCCGTCCGGTGAGACGAGATCTGCCATCGGGGCAATTCTGCGAATGGCAATACCTGCCTGGCTCGAACCTCGTATCGCAGGAGAGTGTCTTCGATCCCCTTGGCACCTTGCAGGAGTCTCTGGACTACAGCTACGACGATTGCTTCAATGCTGTCAGCAAGGCTTCGAGCAGCGGCTGGTCGGTTGATTGGGAGTACGATCCTCTTGAGCGACTCACTGGCGAAACCCGCACGGGCGTCCGGGCCTACATCGCCTCGTACGCCTTCGACGCTGCGGGCAACAGGACGAATGCCACGCTCAACAACGTTTCGACAGACTACGTGTACAACGTCTGCAACGCAGTGGTAAGCGAGACGACCGGTGGCAACTCGATCAACTGTTTCCACGACAGCAACGGCAATCTGACATCTGACAGCGTTGGAAATAGCTACGTGTTCGACTATCGCGACCGCCTTGCAGGTTACGCCAACGGCGGAACACTATCCTACAGGTACTTGCATCCTTACGAAGATGAGCGGGCAATCCGCACGGCCTATGCAGGGACGCCCGTCTGGAGTGAATTCACCTTCTGGACACTGGGTGTGGAGTCGAATGTGTATGTAATGGAGCAGGGCGGCGTGCCGTACGAGCGCGAGCGGTTCACACACTCCGCCGAACTCGGCCTGCACTCCCTGACGGTTCCGCCCGGTCAGCAGTCGGCGGGATACTATCCGTACCTGTCCGATGTGGAGGGCAACGTGATCGGACTCTCCGACAACCTCGGCAACTGGAGGAACTCGTACGAATACGGTGCCTGGGGTGCGTCAGTCTATTCCGGTGGCCAGAATCCCGTGCCCAACGAAATGCTGTTCGCATCCTCGCGGTTTGACGCCGAAAGCTCGATGTATGATATGGGCTCGCGCGAGTACTCGCGCTCACTGGCGCGGTTCAGCGCCCCCCTCGCATTGGAAAGCACAGGATGGAGCGGCTATGCCTATGCCACGGATAATCCGGTCAACTTTGCGAATGAAGGCGGCTTGACTGCGGAGTCCCGCCAGTTATCCGAGGATGTGTGGCCAGGGATGGGGGCGTCGCACACACTGGAAGACTGCCATTGGCGCACTCCGCAGCCCTTGCAGGGCGCCAATCTCCTCTGGCGCGCAGGATTTCCCCTTATGGCGCGGGGCGAGCCCATGCGCATCGGCGACGTCCTCGTGGAGTCTGCCGTTACAGGTAGCATTCTTGAAGGAATATGGTGGGCTGCTGTGAACGCCGCGCTGACCGGACGCGAGCCCCGCCTGTCGGATATGCTGGAAACGCCTCGCACGCCGGATGCGGTGGAATCGCTTTTCTTTGATGGCAGCGCGCAGATGCCGGAGGAATACCGGTAGGAATTTGTCGGCCGTCGAAGCCGCAGCCGAGACGTGGGCCTTGCTGCGCCTACTTCACCTTGATCTCATAGCGAATGTACTTGCTGTCTTTTCTTGCTATGAGATTGAGAGTATTGCCGGAGACGAAGCAGCACTTTGTGTACTGTGTCGCAGGTTCCGGGGCAGAGAAGGTCGGAGGGCCGGGAGGCCCCGGGGGGGCCGCTGCCCCCTGTGCGCCAAAGGAGAATATCGCGCTGAGAGCAGGCCTGGCGGCATCGAGGATTGCGCCAAGGGGATAGGTCTTTTCCCCGTTCAGGATCACAAATTGGCCTTCCGCGCCCTTCATGATGAAGGCGCATGCGTCGCCAGCAGGGCTGAACATGACTCCAACCCCGGTAGATGACACATCAACAAATTTACCCGCGGGGCCGACTTCTTCCTTGCCGTCCCGAACCAGGAAGCTCTTGTCCTCGGAGGAAGCCAGGTAGCACAGTTCTCCCTTGGGGCTGTAAACCGGCTCGGACACCCACTTGTATGCCGTAAGAGCTTTGCCGTTCTCTGCCACGTAATAGCCGTTCTCGGCGAATTTCACGCGGATAGCGGCCGAGTCGTTTCCGCTGAAGGCGATCGGTCGAGACATCGTATCGCCCATGCCGCCGCCGTCCTCCCTGAAAGTCCAGACCTTGCCGTTGACTGCGACCTGCAGGCCTGCGTCGGTCTCCACGAAATACCCGAAGGCCTTTCCGCTGGGGCTGAACTGCGGCCGAAATGCGATTTTGTATGGCCCGAATCTCTTTCCGTCAATGACTGCCTCATACTTGTCACCAGCGAAGTTACCTGAGTAGCCGAAGTGTCTGCAGTCCTCGCTGAAGGACACCGTCTGTCGGCTTGCTCCGCCCCAGGCGGTGCCTCCGAGTTTCTCTACCGGGGCGCCATCGATGATGATGTTGGCGCCCGGGCCGGTCACTCCTGCTGTGCCGCCTGCGTAGCCAGCTTTCAAGGTGCCTATGAAACCGTGGCGCTTTCCGACGGGGCTGAAGGAAAAGAGCATGGGGGACTCGAAGTCCTTTAACTCGGTAGTGTCAACGATCAGGTAGGACGCGTCATATTTCGGGCCCCACTCAGCCGCCACCGGCTCGGAAATGGCAAACGCGAAGTGCTTTCCGTCGCCGCTGAAGTGGATCTGCCCGATCGCTTTGCCCTGCTTCAACTCTCTTCCGCCCATCACCACGCACTGCTTGTCACCCTTCGCAATCGCGAACGCCAGCCGCCCGTCAGGCGAGTAGAGCACCGACTTGGGCTCGATAGCGTCGTACTTGGCTCCGGGCTTTCCGTTCTCGACGATGCACCACTTGCCGGCCTCTTTTGCAGCGAAAGCGCACTTTGATCCGTCAGGTGAGAATCGCGGCTTGGACACCTCGTCGTACGGCTTGCTCTCCTTCCCGTCAAGTACTACGACATACGTCGTGTCCTTCTTGAGGACAAGAGCCAGTCGCTTGTGGTCCGGGCTTACGACAACCATGTCCGCCTGAGGTTCGATGTTGTCGAGAGTGTATAGAACGGTCTCCTTGATGTTCAGCGCCGGAGGCATGTCTTCCGAGGGCGCGATAGCACAGGAGAAGAGGAGGAGGGAGACGCAGACAGAGGAGAAGACTTTTACATTCATCGGGTTCCCCTTGCATCGTAAGAGCCCGTGTGCGGGATGGATTGTATTCACGTGCGGGGTGCGAGTCAAGCGTGCGGGAGATTTCCAAGGCGCTTCGCCATCCGGCGGTGCGGCCCGACACCGTCGATGACGAACTCTTCCGACTCCGGACGCCAGCCGTGCTTTTCGTAGAAACGTGCCGCGGGGAGTTGGGCATTGCACCACAACACTCCCTTTGGATTCTCCGCGCGGGCGGAATCCTCGATCAACTTCAGGAGCTGGCTGCCAATTCCTTTACCCTGGAGGGTGGGATCGGTTGCCATTCCCCTGAGCTGCCATCCTGGAACGCCATCGATGTCCTTGTGCATGAGAGTGGCGCAGCAGACGCAGCGGCCGTTGATGAACGCCCCGTAGTGTCGGGTATTGGGATCGGTGTCGCCGTCGAAGTACTTGTTCGGATAGGTCGTGCCCCGGATCAGCACTTCCTCGCGCAGGCTGACGATTTCCTCGATATCGGCGCTGCGGAGCGCGACCACATCGGGAATCTTTTCTTCGTGTTTCATGAGGCTGATTTTACGCACGGTAGTGGCCGGAGAAAGGACGTTTTTTTCCACGGCCTTCATAGGGACGTATAATCCGCAAAACAGAAGAGGCCGAAATGTCCGAACAAGCTACAAAGGCGATTCTCGTCATCTGCGACGGGCTGGGCGACAGGCCCATCCCCGAATTGAACAACCGCACTCCGCTCGAAGCTGCATCCGCCGGCCCGCTCAGCGAGCTTGCCCGGCGCGGCGCCATCGGGTTGATGAATACCGTGGGCGTCGGGGTACGGCCCGGCAGCGATACGTCCCACCTCGCCCTTCTCGGCTATGACCCCCACGAGTACTATGCGGGACGCGGCCCCATCGAAGCGGCAGGTACCGGCCTTGTTCTGCAGGCTGGCGATATCGCCTTCCGCGGGAACATGGGCACAACCGATGATGACGGAAACATCATCGACCGCAGGGCAGGGCGCATCGAAAATACCGAGCCCTTCATGGGG
>JBAZOJ010000180.1:0-7480 GCA_041648755.1 Candidatus Brocadiia bacterium | reverse complement strand
GTTTCGCTATGTGATTGAAATTCTCGGGCACCTTGTACAGGACGGCGGCGTCATGGTTGCCGATAAGGCCGTACTCGAAGCTCTTCAGGAATTTCAGGACCTCGAGCGGGTTGGGGCCGTAGCCGACGATGTCTCCCAGAAAGAAGATCCTCTTGATTCCGCGCGCATTGATGTCGGCCATTACCGCTTCAAGCGCTTCGAGGTTGGCATGGACATCGGAAACGACAGCGATCATTTCTGCTCGACCTTCTGAGTGGAAGGCTCCGCCAGCCGCTGCTTTCGTTTCAGTGTCAATTCCACGCGAGACTTGAGCTTTGCGGGAGAGAAGGGCTTTCCGACGTAATCATCGGCTCCTGCGTCGAGACCCTTTGTCTGTCCTTCCTCTTCGGATATCGCGGACAGCAGCACCACCGGTATCTGTGAGGTCGCAAGGGAACGGCGCAGTCTTCTGCAGACCTCAAATCCGCTGATTCCGGGCATAATTACGTCCAGAATCATCAATTCGGGCACGTATTGGCTGGCAAGGCGGAGGCCATCTTCGCCGTTTTCCGCTTCGAGAATAGTCGGGAAGGTCCCTTTGAAAAGGGCCTTCGTAACCTTGCGAATGGAGGGGTCGTCATCCACAACGAGCATGATCGGCCGCGGGATTTCCTCTGAGGGCGACGCGCTTTCTTCCGTGCGGGGTTCCTTGGCGGGCACAAAAGCCGGAGGCGCTCCCATCTTCAGATGGAAGCCGCAATTCACGCAGTTTTTCCAGAGCCGCTTTACCGGTGCTTTGCACTGCGGACAGTGAGAGCCAAGGGAAGTGCCGCAATCCTTGCAGAAGCGGTCATTGTCATCCGCGAGCGTTCCGCATTCCGGGTTCGGGCACACCGAGGTCTCGATGGGGGAAAACCCGACCACTCTGAGTAATTCGTCAATGGATGTGAGTCCGGCATAGACTCGCCGGAGCCCTGACATGAACAGGGTGTCCATGCCCTCTCTCACGGCGGCAAAGGTCAGTTGCCGATCATTGGCGCCCTCGATAATCATTGCGCGCATTCGTTCGGTAATGACCATGATCTCGAAGATCGCCAATCGGCCCTTGTAGCCGCGCTGACTGCATTTCTCACATCCGACGGGCTGATAGAAAACCTGGCCTTCGGGGAAAGGAACTTGCGACGAGATCAGTGCCAGCAGCTTCTCATCCGGCTTATAGGGTCTCCGGCAATCCGGGCAAATTCTGCGTGTAAGGCGCTGTGCGATGATGCCCAGCAGGGAACTGGCGATCATATATTTGTCGATTCCGATGTCGATAAGGCGGGTAACAGCGCTGGCGGCGTCATTCGTATGAGCCGTGCTCATAACCAAGTGCCCCGTCATGGAAGCTCTGACGGCAATTTCCGCCGTTTCACCGTCGCGGATTTCGCCCACCATTATCATGTTTGGATCCTGGCGCAGTATCGAGCGCAGTGCTGCTGGAAAGGTCATTCCAGCCCTGACATTCACCTGTACCTGGTTGATGCCCTCCAGCTCGTATTCAACGGGGTCTTCGACCGTTATCACGTTGTTGTCATCGCGCTTGATATGCTTGAGAATCGAATACAGCGTTGTCGATTTACCTGACCCGGTGGGGCCTACCACGAGGAACACCCCGTAGGGCTTCGCAACTATATCGTCAAGCCGTTTGCGCTCCGGAGGCAGAAGGTTGATTTTGTCCAGCCCAACTACGGGGGACGACTTGTCCAGCAACCGGATGACTGTCTTTTCGCCGTAAAGAAGTGGCAGAGTCGAAACGCGCATGTCCATCTTCTTGCCCTGAGTGCTGACGAATGCGCGACCGTCCTGAGGTTGACGCTTCTCGGCAATGTCCATCTTCGCAAGCACCTTGATGCGCGCGGTGATGCGCGGAGCCATCGAAATCGGAATCTTCATGATGAAGCGAAGCATTCCGTCAGTCCTGTACTTGACGTGCATTTCCTTTTCGAGGGGCTCGATGTGTATGTCGGATGCGCCGGACCGAATCGCGTCCGCGAAGATCATGTTGACGACTTTTATGACGGGGCTTTCTTCCCCCATTTCCGCTTGACCTGAATCGCCATCCTGCTCCTCTTCTTCCTGAGTGAAGCTGACGTCCTCGTCGTCGGAGATGATGTTCTTCATCACTTCGTATACCGAGTCGTCGAACTGGTTGACCACCTCGATGGCCTTCAGCACTTCACTGTGCTTGGACAAGACCGTCTTCACGTTCTTTCCGGTCATATGGCGAATATCGTCAACAAGGTTCACGTCAAGCGGGTTGCTCATCGCAACGACGAGATCTGCTCCGTCCATACGAACAGGGATCACTCCGTTGGCGACCGTGAATTCATAGTCTATGAGTTTGGCGATATCTTCAGGAATGGCCAGGTTGGTGAGGCTCAGCACCGGGATATTGGTGAACACGCGCAGCCAGTTGAAGATATCGTCCTCGTTGACGTACTTCATCTCGATGAGGACTTCCTGCAGGGAACGCTTGGTTCCCTGTTGGCGCTGGCGTGCCTCGGTCAGTTGCTCCTGGGTGACCTTGCCGGACTGCAGAAGATAGGCATCCAGCTTCTGTCGTCCGCCCGGCCGGATTTCCGTGTTCATCAACATTCCTTCCCTGCGCGGCCGTAAAGGCCGCATTTCCAAGCACCGGTCGTTCAGAAAGATAGGTGGCCACAACCGGATACCTCAGATTATACCCGCAATATCCCTTCGGGCAATCAGGAGAATACTGCCCGAGCCTCCATTGTGTCAACTTCTCGTGAGAAAGGTGTTCTGTTCTGGATCGCCCTCCGGCCTCCGGGCTTGCATAGTGTGGTCTTGGCCGACAGTACTCACCCGCTACGGACGGGCTTCGTCGACTCGGAATCGCGGTTAGCTTGTCTTCTTTTCATTCATCAATCATCAATACGCATCTCGCCCTCAGTAGGCGCGGCGAAGGAGGGTCATCAATGCTCGACCTTCAGTCCAAATAGCTCTCCCGCCACCGGTACTTCGGGTCGTTCGTGCGAAGGTCGGGCCCACCCAGTAGCCCCGACTTCAGGTTGGCCAGGCAGAATGCCCAAGGCCCCAGTTCCACGGCCTGGCAATCCCTGCCCATGTCGTCCCGGGTGTAGGTGACCTTCAGGTTCAGTATCGTCGGGGAATCCCCTTCGAGCATGATTTTGACCTTCGAGCGGTCGAACCAGCCAAACTCAACCGAAACTCCTTCCACTACTTCAAGCACCATGAAGTTCTTGTCGTCTTCATCGGGCCAGTGGAATGCCATGCTCTGATAGCGCTCGATCGTGCCCTCGCAGCTCGCGCACAACCACTTTGCGAGCCCTGCGGGTGTGGCGATGCGCTGCCATATCTCCGCCCTCGGCAGAGGGAGAACGATCTTCATCTTGGTTACGTTTTCGACCGCATAGGGGTTCATTGGGCCTCCAAGCTAATTGCCTCCAACTCCATTTACAGCAAAGGCCGGTCGGTTCCGGTCAGCGGAGCGATCACATTGTCCTCGTCGTTCGGTGCGCTGAGTCCAATCGACGGTGAAGAAAAGAGGCGATGGTCAATAGATCAAGAGCATCTTGTTCTGAGATAGTCCAAGAGATGCGTGGTGCGTGAGCTGTGACGTTTCGAAAAGCTCCGAACATCCCTTTCATCAGGTTCATCAGTCCGCTATGTTCGCTGTGTTCGGTTTCTGTCTGCAGCATATTGAAAGCCAGGAAGGGCATACCCGCCTTGCCAGAGCCGAAGGCTTGATCCACAAGCTCTGCACCGTCCCCGGGAAGCCCCGTTCGCGACCTGATCTTGTCCGCCACGCTCTTAGTGGCCTCAAAGACGGCGTGAAAGTAGTTGTTCTGCAGCAACTCCGTTCGGCAGAACTTCAGCACATCCCCATGAACACCCCGACGCTGAAGCTCAGCCCGCAGGCGATCAGTCCGCTCTTCCGCCTCTGTCAATGTGTGGACAGCAACCTGCTTCTGCAGCTTGCCATTCTCGCCAACAAGATATCCACAGAAGGCTAAGACACGATTCAGTTCTTGTCGCAAGCGATTGAACTGCTCGCTACGGTCGGTGTACCGAACAGGATCCATTGCCTGCTGGATAAAGGCGGCAACATTGTTGCCACACCGGTCTTGCTGCTGTCTGTTCTTCAGAGCCTCATAAAGGCGCAGCCGTTTTGTAATGGTAGGCTCCGGATCGCTAATGCCCATGTCAAGCAACAACTTGCCGATTTCTGATCCCGTCAGACCGGTGGATGTGGCCGCCAGCACTGCGCAGATTCGCTCCAGTTGAGTATCGGTGAAGGTGTCAAGCACTAGTACCTCCCTCCTGCGCAATGGAAAGGGCGGATGTTTGTCCGTGATGGGTGGTTATGCTGTACCCCTATTTCGCCTTTGCATGGGCGTAAGTGTCTGCGCGCTGGAGAAAACGGTTAGTGACCGAGATCCTCGTGTCAAAGCGACGTAGAGGTCGTTGAGGTCCATATCCTCGGCATTCAGGATTATTGCATGATCGAACTCAAGGCCCTTTACGAGAAGTGTTGTTCCAACCACGCAACGCGCCACACGCCTGCCGGAGAATCGGGAACGGTTCCGAATAATCCAAAGGGAATCTTGAAGGGACACGTTGCTACCTAAGATGGAAGCTCGCAGCCCGCGAACCATCTCGTTGAAGAGTTCCCGTCGATACATGATCGCGTTTGGGAAATGCCGAAGCACTGTCAATGCGTCGATGACCGTGGACAGGGAATCATCCTCCGCGACCCGCCGGAGAGCTCCATGCACATCAGCAAGCAGACCTGCTCTGGTTCGGGGGATATCACCGAGTCGATATGCATTGCAGGCTTGGCGGAGAGCTGGACCAACGCGAGTCATACATTTTTCGGCAAAGTCGATGACTGCTGCTGCGCGTGCAGGGCCATGTGATGTCTCGATAAGCATGCCGTTCTGAAAGAGGTCCTCTAACTCAATGGGCTCAGCGCACTGATAGAAGCCTAGGAGTCGGCCTGCCAGGTAGTGTACTTGGTTCGCAACATTATGGATGGCCACCACAGAGCCTGGTTCTCTTCGCGCTATTCCCACACATTCTGAAACCTGGCATCCAATCGGATTGGCGCTCAACAATCTAACCCAGCGCACAGGATAATCAAGGTGGATGGGGTGCCCCCGCAAAAGAGCCTGGCGTGCAGACGCCAGCCATTGGCCAAGTTGAGGATTCTTCGTCTCCCATCGCCACGGTCGAGTGATAGGGGACAACTCGGCAAAGTTTGCACAAACATCCAATTCCCAGTTGACAGGCCGATTCTGGCCGAAATCGAAAATTCCCTGGAGCGGATCCCCAAGGAGCCGAGTAGGTATAGCGTCGGCTAGAGCAAGCAGAAGAGCGTGCTGTTCTGTCGAGCAATCTTGGTATTCATCGACATAAACGCCCGAATAGGAAGCCTTTAGAACGTCTCGGACATGCTTCACGAGTAGAATCTTCCGGGCTGCGGCGTAGACGCAATTCCATTCCAGATTTGTCTTAGGCTGCTGAGTCTGCAAACCGGAAGTTTTCGGGAACGCAGACGCATACCGGAGAGCCCAAGCGGCTATCGTTTCAACTGCAACCTCTGCGACTCGATTCTCTATGCGTTGTATCTTGTTGCGAAGCGCCTGAACCCCAGCATGAGTGTGAGTGAGTACAAGGTCTCTGCGAGTTCCAAAACGACAGACTGCCTCGGAAATAAGATGTGTCTTCCCGCAACCTGCTGCGGCAGCCACAAAAGCACGCGGCGCGGCTGCAAGTTCGGCAGCATCAGTCATTTGCATCAATCCACAGTCGGAGTTCTTCCATGTTACGCGCTAGATCCGTTGCAGGGATGGTCTGGATGCAACGACAGACAATATCACCCATTTTCTCGCCAGAGCCTATTCGTTTGAACCAGCCTTTTTCCTTGGCGGCCCTTCCGATCGCATTGCGCAATTCGGGAGAATCATGCCAAGAGCGAAAGTCGCTATGAGCGAGATCCGGATGCTCGCCAAGCTGATGAGCGAGTGAAGCCCGCGCGCTCTCCTCCCCGGGCTCCGCGAAAGCAAGGGAGACGATCTCCAGCAGCTCTTGCCAAGGAAGATCCACGGCCACTCGACCTTCGATTGACAACCTATCTGCCCAGACGAGCACCTTTATTCCCGCGGCTCGCATGGTTTCCGCTGTTGGAGTGATTTCGCGGTCAGAATCTCCGAGGTAGCAAACACTGTAACCGAGCTTGCGGATAGCCACGGCGCGCGAGGATGCCGTGGAGCCTTCGCAGGCAACAGGAACTACCCCCATATACGCAAATGCCTCTTTGCCCGCATTTGTCCAGAATCGGTCGAATGCGCGGCAGAAGCCGACCTCTGTCTTGCCTTCACAAACGATGACTTTACGGCCCAAAAGCGCCTCTGATGCTGCCCGAACAATGTCCTGCATAGATGCAGAAACATCTGATACTGTGGTCTCGCCGACGTTGGATCTCATTATTCTCAGACAAGAAGCTGGAAGCTCTCCGATTACGACAGGGGAATGTGATGTCATGATGACTTGTCCTCTGCCTTCCTCAGGACGAAGTTTCCGCACGAGTGCTCGAACCCGATGGGGCTCCAAGCCATTTTCGGCTTCATCGACCAGCACAATGCCTCCATCCCTGGCCGCCTCTCTTTGCAGCGCCAAAGCGAGAAGTCGCTTTGTCCCCATCCCTGCTCTTCGCAATGGTACGTTCCCGTCATGAAGCGCGATTACGCCCTGACCGATGTTTACTCGTTGTATGTCAAGGCCGGGTTGGTAACGCTCCTTGGGCACCACTCCGAAGTCTCCCGCAAGTCTCTCTGCCTTCGTGGCGCCAGCTTCCAGCAGTGGGACATTCTCTGGCGTGATGGCTGCTCGAGCTGCTCGTCCAGCTTCAGCCAAGAGACCCCGAAGATCTGCCGGTTCGCCAGTAAGCCTGAGAAGGTCGGTTCCAGATCCCCAAGTGAAGTGCCGGTCCACGTATTGGCCTAGTTTGAGCACGCCGAGGAGTTGTCTGTCGCGGTGTGAGATCCTGCGGCCATCGGGATTCCGATCATTGATGACGGTCCATTCTGGCTCAAGGGAGGAGTCTACGGTCAGTTCTATAGTCAGAACTTTGTCATCTTCATCTTCCGGTTCATCGTGGATCCCTTGGGTGCCGCTCCAACCGCGAATGTCCAAGCCGAACTTGTTATCTGCGAGCAGTGCGTCCGGGAGCTCACCGACCGTCGCAGTGATGACAATGCTCGAGTCCGTATCGCCAGCGTAGAAATCGGAATCGTCGAAGCCAATTTCCCATCGCGGTGAGAGCACCAAGTCGATGGCCTCAATGACCGTGGTCTTGGTGGAGTCCCCTGGGCCAATAAGACAGATCACGCTCCCTTCTGGCTTCCAGTCAAGGTGCCTGATACCGCGAAAGTTCTCGATCTTGAGGTGATGAATCCGCACAGGTCTTTCTCCTTTA
>JBAZOJ010000179.1:0-7591 GCA_041648755.1 Candidatus Brocadiia bacterium | reverse complement strand
GGGCCCCCTGCAGACAAGCAAGAAACTCCCCGCCAACGCGGCCATCGAACGAAGGGCCGCCAGCGTTTACGCGCGAGATATCAGACTTGTCCGAATATAGAGAACATGCCTCGTCAACAGCATGAACGGCCGCAAAGGCGGTATCCGTCGCAATCTTGGCCTTCTCGTCCTCGCTGACGGGATAGAAGGCGGTGATCCGGCAAACGGAGCCCATGGCAAAGGTTTCGCTCGTTTTGACTGCGGTGGGAGTTGCTTCGGGCTTTGCGGGCATCAGCAGCTTAACTCCAAAGACTATCGTGATGAGCCCCAGCACGATGACGAAAGGAATTGCCTTCTTCACCTTCCCGCACCACCCTTCGCCCCAATGTCGCTTAAGGGGCTCGCCGGGACTTCATTCAAGATGTGGCCAATGATCGCTCCATTCATGATGCTGCTTGAAAGAAAATCGTTCTGATTCCAGAACGGAGCAAGTTGCAGCGACACGATGCCAGCTTCAGGAGTGAAGCAGGCCGAGGCAGCGCGCTCCCACTGCGATGGATTCGCGCCGAAAGATACGATCATGCCTCTGCCCTTGAAAAGCTGACTGTTCTGCTCGAATGCAAGCCCACGCAGCCCTTCGAACATACGATGGCCGAGTTTGATGCCATCAAGGTCAAGAGAACCATCGCGCGCGATTGACTCTTCCATCGCAGCGATGGACATCCTGGGGGATCCGGTCATTGCAGCGCGAAGTTGCTTCTGCAGCAGTACCTCGCGCATATAGGCGGCGCCTGACATCGGAGGAGCGATAAGAACGGCTGATTCCCAAGAGATGTTGCAGGCTGAGGCGAGCAGACAACCCAATCTGAGAGCAACGCAACTGACTCTGCCTGCGCCCGGAAGCTTCTGCAGATAGTCAAAGGCGGCAGCAATGTCCTCACTCCATCTGTCCAGAGTCAGGGAACCGAAGTCCGCATCCGAATCCCCTGTGCCGCTCAGGTCGAAGCGCAGTGAGCGTATCCCCTGGGAAGCAGCAGCGCGACAAAGCTCAACCATGTTCCGGTACGAACTCTTCTTCTCCTCGCCAAAACCGGTAACCACCTGCATTGACGCCCTGGCGTTGTCCGGATCAGTCAATACCGCACACAGTGGACCGGGGGAACTGATAAAGAATGGTCTCTCAGTGAAACTCAAGCTACTGCCTCCACAGGAGGGTGACCATCCTGGACTTATCGGCACTTCTCCGCCAGGAGAAGAAAAGGTCTTCTCGGCACGCCGTGCATAGCGACGGCATTTCGATGTTCTTCTCAATAATACCTTGCGCCAGCAGTTGGAGCTTGATGTATCCCGGCAGATCGAGGATGAACTTGCCTTCCGCGCCCGGCCGCCCCGGTACTGCGAACGCGCCTCCGCAGGCCTTGCCGAGAGTATCGACAACTTCCATCCCGACCTCGTAGCAGTCGCCAAGTATCATCGGCCCGATGATGGCGGACATATCAGAAGCCCCGACGCCGGATAGATCGGTCAGCGTCCGTACCAGCTTCGGTGCGATGTTCGATGCCGTCGATCGCCACCCGGAATGTGCTATCCCGATGAAATCGGTGCCTTTCGGAATCAGCGCCACCGATGAGCAGTCGGCTGTGAGGATCCCAAGTACTTCCATGGGCGAGTTGGTCGCGAGCCCATCAGTCTCAGGCACCCGCAGGAATCGCCCCGAAGCAGCAGCCGCTCCACCCCGGCCGGAGACAAAGATCCCCGAACCATGAACCTGTCGTCCGCTGACGAAGCGCATTTCAGAAATGTCCAGAGCCCGAGTAGCCCGTTCACTTAACGACTTTACGGCGGTGTCGCCGTCCTCCGAATCGTAGGCCAGATCACGTGTAGTCATCGCCCAGCCGACACCAAGCTCATTGGCCAGTTCGGACACGACAAACCTTTTGCCTGATCTCTCCACGATGGCCTGCATGTCAGCTCGTGTAGTCCTTTCTCTGGAAGATGATTATCGCCAAGGCAAAATAGACCGCGCAGAGGATCATGCTCTGAATGAACGGCTCCGTTTCGAATGAACTTCGTCCCTCTCCGACCTTCGCCAAGATGCTCTGCTGCATTCCCACGAGCTGCGGGAAGCCGTAGTACAGCCCTTTCATCATTCCGCCGATCCACTCGTAAGTGAAGCTAAAGTCGACCCGCTTAGCACCAAATGCAAGAGCGGAAATGATGTAGGCCCCAATACTCGCGACAACGGCCAACGGGGTGGACCTTGACGCCACGCCGACCAGTGCCATCAAGGGGACCATCGGTTGGAACAAGAGGATGGAGAGAAGGAAAGCAGGTATCATCTCCCCTGCGAAATAGCCCGACTTGGCCCACACGATCACCAAGGCACCGAAAAAGAAATAGGAGGCAATCAGGGAAGCAATCAGACTGATTGAGACCATCTTGACACTGATGACCAGCCACCTTGGGACCGGCTTGGAAAGAAGCAGATCGGCAGATCCCTTCTGGATGCTTTCAGGAATGAAGCCTGCAAAAGCAAGGATGAAGAAAAACAGACCCAAGAAGGTGTTGGTGCCGAGAACAAACATCACCATGCCATGTGCAAAACTCTCGGGTGACATCTCACTCGCCAGATGAGCAAAGGGGAAAGTGACCTTCAGTTGCTCACTATCTACCCCTCCCCGCTCAACGGATACGGCGAATGCGTAGAATGCGAGCACGAGAGTCGCAAGTATGAATAGCGAGATCAAGACCCAGCGCCTTCTGGCCTGCAGTAGGGTATCCCACGCCAGGGCACAGATCTGCAAAATCCTATCTCTTCCCATGGTCATCGCCTCCCGTGAGTTCCATGAAGACATCCTCGAGGGAGCGTTTGACCTTCTCCACTGAGTATATCGAGATTGAGGCTGCTCGCAGGCGGTCGATGATCACGGGGATATCCTCCCTGTCGCTTACGGTGGCCGTGAAACTATCTGAAGCGGCGTCCTCAATGAAGTACTTGCCCTCCAGCACCTCCCAGAGTCGGCTGCCACTGCCATCTGAAACAGAGAACCTGTACTTCATCTGCTGCGCCGTCAGATCGCTCAAAGAACCCCGAGAGACCACGAGGCCCTGGTCCAGAATGGCAATCTCGTCGCAGACTTTCTCGATCTCTGACAACAAGTGAGAATTGATGAATATGGTTTTGCCAAGCGCTTTCTGTTCTTCGAGGATTCCGCGGATCTGCACCCGCCCTGCCGGGTCAACACCGTCGGTGGGCTCGTCAAGAAATACAATCTGTGGATCGTGAATGAGGGCCTGTGCCAGCCCGATTCGCTGTAGCATTCCCTTTGAGTACGTCCGCAGTTTCCGGTTTTCGTTCCCTTTTAACCCCACACGCTCGACCCATTCCGGGATGAGCCTCTTGGCCTTGGCCCTCTCCAAGCCGGAGAGCGCGCTGTAGAATTTCAGAGCTTCCACTCCGGTGAAGTATCCGGGAAACCTGTGGTTCTCGGGAAGATATCCAGCGGGAAGACGCGCGGACGCGCTGAGGGGGTTGAGCCCAAATACGGAAACCTTGCCTTTTGTCGGCCTTATCAGGCCGAGGAGCAACTTGAGCAGCGTGGTCTTCCCAGCTCCGTTGCGTCCAAGCAGCCCGAACGTTTTCCCTCTCTCCACCGACAGGGAGACGCTCTTCAGAGCATGGACTTTCTTTAGCATGCCATACGTCTTGGCGGTATTGTCCGTTAGAATCGCATTTTCCATACGGTCAATTGTACTGTTCTGGCGGGCCTTTCAACGCGGTCGGTATGCTTCCACATTGAAATGCTCGGATGCCCGGTTCCCAGAGTAATCGGAGGCGCCCACCGAGAAGCCTCCTCCATCCTCTTTCGGCCAGGGGAAGCTGTACATCCCGTTGCCTTCCCGGTCAAGCCCTCTCTTGATGGAGAAAAAATCTCCGCCGTCGATACTCACCGTAATCGAGTCCTCCAGGACCGCGTAGTTGTCAGATATCCTGAAGTAGATTCTGTCGCCTTTTCGTTCTCCGCCACTGATGGAAGGTGCAATCCCGTCGACAAACAGGTACTCCGTTCTCACTCCGGTACTGTTCCCGGCGCTGTCGCTCGCCTCAAAGGAATACTCTACGACCCCGCTGATGCCTTGTGGCGGCTGGAACTCTTCGATTGAAGTCATTGCCTGCCCAGCAATGCTGGCTTTCACCCGCACCGGACCTGATACATCGAATGTGCGCAACTCAGGCCACCGAAGTGGCGAAACAACCTTCATCAGCCGAACCGCGTCAAGATCGTAGTATTCACCCCGCGGAATTCCCTGGTAGCCAGTATTCGCGATGCCAATAAAGTCGACTGCGGTACCACGATCCAGATAGTCCTTCAGGTTGACAGCAATAGTATGCCATTGCCCGTCGGCAGGACACTGCTGAGCGGCTCCCAAACCGAAAATGGGTACCGGGATAATCCTGCCATCTTGTCGCATGACCACTTCGAGCGGGAGCGGGCGTTCCATCCGCATGCGAAGAACAAGCAAAGGGGCGTTCAACAAGTCGATGGGCCTCCCCAACAAACCAAGAGTGAATGGCCCACCCATTGTCCTGTTGTAGACGCGCAGATAGCCTGCTCCGCTGAACCCGCCGTCGTAACGAGAAACGAATCCGGCTTCCAGTGGGCCCGGAGGGAAATTCAACTGGAAATTGCCTGTTTCAAGGGGGACAACTCCCGGGGCGGGGAAAACGCCAAATGGGGCTTCCTCAAAGTCGAAGATATTCAGAGCCCCATCGAATCGAAGTTCGGGAGCCGTCCTGTCAGCAGCAGCATCGATCTTAAATGTCGAACTCCACTTTTCCAGACGTCCACCTGCCTCAGTACTCAGTTCCTGCATCTCAATGGTGTGTTCACCTGCTGCGATGCCGCATCGCGCCGCAAAAATCTCGAACCTTCGAAATAGCGGATCATAGCGGGCCTTAAACCCATCGAGTGGAATTCGCTGACCATCAAGAATCAGTTTTACGTTCGCCAACCGGAGCCCGCCGCAAGTTGGGTCAAGCACTCCAATGGAGAGAATTTCCCCAAGAAGGCGGTCAGTCTGGGGCGGGATGAACTCAAGCACCGATGGATCCGAGCCCGATGCAGGTCTCGTCGAAAACTCAAATCCAGCGACAGAATACCACCCACCCAGTGCAAATCTCTGCGGCAGTCCGTTGCCCAGCCTGTTGCAGCCGAAGTAGACATCCTTCAACACCAAGGAGCGGGATTGCGGGAAATACCGTGACATGATCCCACGCATGTCAAGCTGCAGGCGATGCGCTATTCCATTGCCCGCCACAAGGAGATAGGCCGCCGCTTCAGCATCATCCGCCTGGTTCTCTTCGTCGGACAGGTTCAGCCGAAAGGGGAGTTCATTGCAGGTGAAATACAGATCACAAGGCAGCTTCGACCGCCCGAAGAAGAATTGCAGATAGGGGGTGGTTTCCAGGTAGACATCCCCTCCTCTGTACTTGAGCGTCGGCATTCCGGCAGTCGATAGAGTGGTTACTTTCACGCCGTCAGGTATTGACTCGTATTTGCACGACGGTGAACCGGCAGCGGGCTCGAACTTCTCAGTGATTAGCTCATTCTTGTCCAGTCGCACCGGCCCTGTGGCTATTTCCGCTGCCCCAGCGTGCACTGAAGCGAAAAGAACCGAATTGCGGAACGTCCCTACAACCGCCCGCCCTGATGGCGGCGGAGCCGGGTCGTCGAAGCGGAGGATCTGGGCCCCATCGAGGAGTAGGCGCACCACTCCTCCGGCTATTTCAAATCGTAGTCTGTGCCAGTCATGAACCGGATTGTGATCGTTTACGAAAGTCGTGTCGGGCAGTCTGCGCCCCAGGGTCTCCGAAACCGGGATCCCGTTACGGTAGAGAACCGTCTTACGGTCAAGCTCCGCCGACATATGCACGAAATAACCCGAATATGGATCTTCGACACTGGAGGAGAAGCCAAGGAGAATGTCTGAGTTGCGGATGTACGGGGTCTGGTTGGTCAGCATTGCAGGCGCGAAATAAAAGTCCATGTACCTGTCGCCAGAGAAAACAGGCTTGGATACCACCACGGCATTACTTTCGCCATCGCAACCGAAGTATGACCACCTTGGGTCACAGGTCCAGCGCGTTGTTGTGCCCCAGAGACCGGATAGCTCTGTCCAGAAAGCTGGCGCGTGCGTGAAATCATCGATGAACAGATTCGGGGCGCTGACCGAAAACGTGATGCCTGTGGGCACAGTCCTCGAAGCATAGCCGCACCAACCTGCCTCAATCCCTGATGGCAGTTCAAATCGGCCAACATCCCTGCCCTGGCATTTGCCTGAAACCACGTTGCCACGCCGGGTAAGCGTAAATCCTCTTTCAAGCTCGCCGGGCTCTGTCTCCAGTTCGGCAATTGTCTTCTCTCCGACAGTGAACTGGAGGACCGTACCACCTTCTTTCGTCTTCATCATAACCCCGGCACTGCTGCGGTCGGGAGACCAAAGAGCGATGGTAAAATCGCTTGCCCTTGCTACATGGATCTCGCTATCGGCAAATGGCCCATCGTCCAGCCACAGGAATCCCCGCTCGCGGGTGCCGCGCGGAGTCCCGGACCAATCACGCATGAACTGCTCGGAGGCAAAGTTCTTGTTGGGCGTCTCCGTGCGCCAGAGCTCTGAAAAGCCGCCATTTGGCCCTATACGTATGTCGTCGAAGGAGACTATCCCGTCACCGGCTGCCATCAGCCCGAAATACCCGGTGATCGGTCCAGCATTTTCGCAAGAGCCAATCTTCTCCCCATCCACAAAGAACTCGTACTCTCTTGGGGATGGGACCCTGACTGTCAGGCTGAACCAGGAATCGGGATCAGGGCAAGCGCCGCCAAGATAGTCGACCTGGTCTTCGCTGCCTGCAACCCGCCTGTAAACAAACCATCCGCCCTTGTCGCCTCTTTCCGCCTTCCTCGCAAAGACGCCCATCTCGTTTCCCTGGTGGCTCCCGAGTATTAATCCGGCGGAAGTTCCTGCACCCATTCGGATGGCAGCCTCAGCATAGTAGCCGACCATGTCGGGCCGGGGATATACGAGTCTTGCCGTTGACTCGATATGGCCTCCGCCTATCTGCGTACGGACAATCTCCGAGCCCCACGAGAATTTCTCCGGCTTCACCTGCGCGGTTCGCGTTGCTCCACCAGTATCAACCCACAGGACAGTTGCGGCCTTCGACGTATCCGCCTCGACAAGCCTCAGAATGTCGAGTGAGGCATTTGTACCATTCAGCCGCGCGATCACGTCGCCTTCCCTGATGCCTGCCTTCGAGGCCGGAGCATTCCCGCAGATGCGAACCACAATCATGTTCTCGTCGCAGATGACACCAATGCCGTTGACAGGATCGGAAATGCGCTTGCGCAGCAACTGCTCTTCCTCGGACGGCCGTGTCCCCTGCTTACCAATTCTCGCATCCAGTCTTCCCGGGTTCACACTAAGCTCGCCGTAGTCGAACGTGACCAACTCAAACATCCCCTTCTCGACCTGCCATTCGCCAGAACCTGATGTACGGCCGAAATCGTCTGAGAAATCCTGATCGGTGACCGCGATGGCTCGGCTTTTCATC
>JBAZOJ010000178.1:0-7695 GCA_041648755.1 Candidatus Brocadiia bacterium | reverse complement strand
CTCCTGAGGCAGGTCCAAGGCCAAACCTGGTGTGATTCCACGAATCCTCCGGTCCGTCCGAGACTTTTCCGACATCGCGCAAGTACACAGGGCGGCCCTGGTATGACCCAACAACCAGGGCTTCCACATCGTTGCGAGACAGCAGGAATGGACCTGTTGTCACGGAAAACTCCCGGTTCGTCTTTTCGAACTTCCCTGCGGTCAGCGACGAGTCCGCTGCTCCCAGAAGTTGTGCAACCAGAAGTGGTGAAACCTGCATGGCAGAGCACTGATCCGGGTCGATTTCGACGCGCATTTCGCGCTTTCGCCCGCCAGTGATGCCACTTCGAGAGATGTTCTTTACTGCGTCGAGCCGCCCGAGCAATTCCTCACCCATACGGTACAACTCATGGTCATCATGTTCCTTGGAGTGCAGCGTCAATGTCACGATGGGAACATCGTCGACCTCAATCGGCTTCACAAGCCATGAAGAGACTCCCTGCGGCACGGAGTCAATGTTCTGCTGGATCTTGTTGTAGAGCTTCACCAGTGAATCTTCGCGATTCTCTCCAACAAAGAAACGCACTGTCACCACGGCGAAATCTCTGTATGAGGTGGAATAGACGTATTCCACCCCGTCTATTTGCCAAAGGAGCCTTTCCAGAGGAGTTGCGACCAATGTCTCCACTTCCTTGGAGCTGGCTCCCGGGAAATACACGTACACATCCGCGAGAGGAACGATGATTTGCGGTTCTTCTTCCCGTGGCATCATCAACACTGCGGCAGCGCCCAGCGACAGCGCAAGAATCAGCAGCAATACTGAGTTGCGCGTCTCCAGGAAAAAGTCCACTGTATGCCGGATAATTCCACCCTTGTGCTGCATTACTCAGCCTCCCCCAAGGAAACCACTTCGCCGCCGTGCAGTCCGCTGATAACCTCGATCCGGTTCCCGTACATCCGGCCGAGCCTGATGTACCTGACCCGGCACAAATCGCCATCACGGACAACTACAGTCTCAATCATTCCCACTCGCTTGACAGCGCCTGGCGGAATCAGGATCGCCATCCTCTTCTCAACCGGGATGGCGACTCTCGCAAACATGCCGGGCAGGAAGCGGTCATCCTTCGGAATACTCACTTTGACCATAAAGGTTCTGCTGACCGGATCGGCAGAAGGAACGACCTCCTTGACCAGCCCTTCCACTGTCTTGTTCAGCGATTCAAGCCTGACTTCCAGCCTGTCACCGACCCTGACTTTGTCGAAGAGCGCTTCACGGGCGTATGTCACGACCTCAAATCCATCGCGCGAGTAGAACTCGACAAGGGGCTTTCCGGGAAACACCAAATCGCCTGTTTCAACAAATGTCTGCCCGATGAATCCGTCCGCGGGTGAGACAACTTCCGTGTAAGAGAATGCTATCCTTGCGCGCTCAAGAACCTGCTCTGCCCGCTCAATCCCCAACCCCGCGACTTCTATTCCGGACGAAGCCTGATTCACGCCCTCCGCGGATGCCTTGACAGACTCCTCGGCCTGCCGAATGCCCGCATCAGCGGTCTTGATGGCAATCCGCGCCTGCTCAGCCTGGGCCTCGGCCGCCACGTAAGTGGCCTTCATCGCCTCGTAGTTCTGCGGGCTTTCAGAGCCCTTTTTGAACAACTCCTCGACTCTGAGAAACTCGCTCTTGGCGCGCCGGGCATTCTCCTCGGCCGCTACCGCAGACTGTTCAGCCTGCGCCATAGCCTGCTCGGCCATACGTTTCCCCGCAATAGCCTGTGAATACTGTGCCTGCGCCTGCAACAACAGAGAACCTGCCTGCTGCTTGGCAATTTTCGAGGCTTCAAGGCCCTTCTCTGCTTCCCGCAGCATCGTCATAGCCTCTCTGTCATCCCCCTTCAGAAGTTTCTGCCCCTTGCTAACCCGGTCTCCGTCCATTACTGAGACCGCAACAATGTTGCCATTCACCTGCCCGGAGATGATCGACTGAGTGGTTGATCTCACAGTACCAACACCAAGGTAAGTATCTGTGATCTCCTCCGGACTAATGGTCAGACCGATGCCCCTCCAGGGCTCACCAGTCACATCAAGCTGCCCGGTTGGATAAATGCGGCCGGAGGTGAATACCCCCGTCAAGTACATGATCATCACAACGAGAACACCGACTGATGCCACGGCGACTGTCAGTTTCTTCTTCATCTTGATTCTCCATTTCCGGAAACAGGACCGGGAAGCATGCACTTCTCCAGACAAGAGAATATGGTCAGCACCTCAGGTCTTGAGAGGGTATATGTGATGTGTGCACCATTCCGCTTTCTCCCGAGGAAATGCAAAGACCAGAGGATCTTCAGGTGCTGGGAGGTCAGTGATTGAGGCAGTCCCAAGTCTCGCACAAGTTCTCCCACGGTGGCCGGAGACTGTGACAGGCGCCGCAAAATCTTGATCCGCACCGGATTGCCCATCGCCTTGAACGCTTCAGCAACTTCTTCCAGCATCTTGTCGGTCCATCCAGAATTCGGGTTCATCGGCCCTTCCTTGTGAGGTCATTCACATATTAGCATATTCTGATATTTTGTCAAGCTCTTTTCGCACGCACGCATTCGGCGTTACGTCAATCTGTTACGACTCCGATCTCGTGGATTTCACCTTCGCGTAGAGCGCACGAACCAAGTCAAGCAGGCCCAGCCCTGTTGCCGCGCTGATTGGATACACTCTCTGGCCGGTCTTGGCCTCAAATCTCTTGTGCACTTCTTCCCATCCCTCGAGGTCGCACTTATTCAGCGCAACGATCTCCGGCTTTCCCGCCAACTCAGCGGAATAGAGCGACAGTTCCTTGCGGATCGTGATGTAATTGTCCAGAGGATCGCTGTCGTCAAGAGGCAGGGCCTCCACAACATGAAGGAGGACTTTGGTGCGCTCAATATGCTTGAGGAACTCCAGTCCAAGCCCCGTGCCCTGATGCGCACCCTCGATAATACCCGGGATGTCGGCCATTACGAAAGTCTTGTAGTCCCCCATGTTAACCACGCCGAGACAGGGGGTCAGCGTCGTAAACGGATAATCCGCAATTTTCGGGCGCGCGGCCGACATACGGGAAATGAGCGTTGATTTTCCCGCATTGGGCAGTCCGATAATACCTACATCGGCAATCAGTTTCAACTCAAGCGAGATCTTCTTCGAAATCGCGGGCTCGCCGTCATCGGAATTTCTGGGGACCTGGTTGGTCGCCGTGGCGAATCTCGTATTGCCCTTTCCTCCCCTGCCTCCACTTACGACAACGACTTCCTGCTCGTCGTTCGTAAGGTCAGCGATTATTTCTCCGCTGCCGGTATCCTTTACGATCGTGCCGCACGGAACATCGAGATACAAGTCCTCGCCATTTTTACCTGTGCAGTTGCCGCCGCCGCCCTTCTCACCGTTCTTGGCGCGAAAGGTCTTTTGAAATCTGTACTGGAAAAGGGTATCCATATCGTGACGTGCCCTGAGGATCACGTCGCCGCCCTTCCCGCCGTCCCCGCCATCGGGACCGCCACGGGGGACATGCTTCTCGCGTCGAAACGACACTTTTCCGTTGCCGCCTGCCCCGGAAATCACCTCAATCTCGATATGGTCAAGGAACATCCTTACTCCCCGTAAGAGCGTGAACGTTGCCCGGATCGGGCAAGTTGAATGTAGTGCATCGCGGACTCAAACTGCTTCTCGACTTCGGCTTCGGTAAGCTCCCGTACTACCTTCGCGGGCGACCCGAGAATGAGACACCTCGGCGGGAACTTCTTGTTCGGCGTCACAAGGGAACCGGCTCCAACCAGGGAGCTCTCGCCGATCGAAGCGCCTCCCAGAATCACTGCGCCCATTCCGATAATACACTTGTCACCGATGCTCTCGCAATGAAGGATCGCACCGTGACCAATGGTAACGTATGACCCGATGACCAGCGGTACTCCCGGATCGCAGTGCAAAGATGCGTTGTCCTGAACATTGGTTCCGTCACGAATGATTATCGGGGCTTCGTCGCCCCGCAACACAGCACTGTACCATATACTGACGTCCTCGCCAAGATGAACGTCTCCGAGGACCGCTGCAGTCGGGGCGATGTATGCAAAAGTATCCGGCTCTGCGGGAGAGGCCTTGTGGCGGAGTATTTTCGAAAGCGGACCCATCCATGCGCTCCTTCCTTGCCGTTGCGAACAGAGGAATATAATCATGTGGATTGTAGCGTTTTGACGGATATGACAATCGGGCGACTTGCCCTGCAGAGGGACGCATGAAAAAATTGCTGCTTATTCTCGCTGGTGTGTTGGCTGTGGCCGGGCTCGTTCTGGTCATCGTCTTCTATAATCCCCTCATCGCCAGATACTACCACTCCAAAATGGTGGGAATGGAGATAGTGAAGGGGAAGAACTACGACCAGTTAAACAACGCCGGAGTGGCCGGTTTCGTCTCGATGCAGGGCGGAGCGACCCCCTACCTCGTCGATTATCTTGTGAACGACATTGACGGTGGCGCACGCGCAGGTTCCGCAGCCGCTCTTGGCAAGATACCCACATCTTCAGAAGGGCTCGCAGCTCTTGTTAAAGCCTTGGAGGATGCCAGAAAGCCGGAACTGCCAATTGTAGCGTGGGCTCTCTCGAAGTACGGTGCCGAGGCGCGAGTATCCATCGAAAAGACTCTTACTTACTGCCGCAATCCGGAAGCATGTGCCGTAGCCGCGAGGATTCTGGGAAACATCGGCGACGCAAAATCCGGTCCGACTTTGGCTGCGGCAACCGGAAACAGCGACGACACAATCGCGAAGGCCGCCGCCGAAGCTCTCACGATCATTCACTATCCACCTGCGGCCAAGAACCTTGTCGCGCTGGCAAAACGCTTCCAAGCCAGTGGAGACTCTGAAGGAGCGAAGACGGCTTGCCTCGCTCTCGTTTTCTCCCCTGACCAGGAGAACTCGAACTTTGTCTATCCGGAACTTGGCAACGGAACGAATCCTGCATTGCTCGAAGCTGCAAGGAAATATTGCTCGAAACTGGGAGAAGGTTTCATAA
This sequence comes from Candidatus Brocadiia bacterium, assembly GCA_041648755.1. GTDB lineage: Bacteria > Planctomycetota > B143-G9 > B143-G9 > B143-G9 > JBAZOJ01. The sequence continues at coordinate 2,683 of JBAZOJ010000178.1, read as the reverse complement.
CTCTCAGACTGGTCAACTCCACCAAGTCCGAAAACGCCATTGAGCGCGATTCCGCCCTCGTGATCGTCTCTCAGCTCACCGCCTCCGCAAAAGAGAGAGTTGCACTTGCCGCGATCAACACTGACTATCCTGACACGATCAAGAAAGGCCTGGAAATTCTCTTCAACGTGGGATCGGCGCTCTCACTCGACAGCATTCTCCCTCTCCTCGACTCGAAAGATAAGGAAGTGGCCTGTGCTGCGCTTAAGACAATGGGACACATCGTCATGCGCAGGGAAAATGGGATTGGCTTCGTGCCGAGTTTCAACACCGGCGACAAGGCGAACCCCCGCCTCACCTACATCAAGCTTGCAATTGACAAGATGCAGGATCGAGAACTGCGTATTGCGGCCGACGAGGCGCTGAGTGATATGACGGACAAGTCCATGCCCCTGTATCCGGTCAGTCCGACTTACGATCTGTGGATGCTCTGGTGGGACACGTACGTTACCACTTCCGGGATGATCAAAGAACTCACCCAGATTATCAAGGACCTCGGTGATTTGGATCTTGGAAACACCAAGACTAACGAGAAGTTCGAAAAGGCGAAGAAACTGATAGCACGAGGCGATGCAATCCTCCAGCAGATCGAGAAACTGGGCATCGAAGCCATCGCGAAGTGGGTAGAGAAGCAGCGCAGCACGATCAACACGTGGAAGTACTCCGTTGACAAGTATCAGCCCCTGGACGTAATGAAGTAGCCAGCATCCTCGGAAGAGGCGAGATGAGAATAGCAATTGCCGGTCCCGGAGCGGTGGGGCAATTCATCGCTTTCAATCTGGCGCCCAACAACGAAGTCGTGGCAATCCACAAGGACCGGTTGTCGGCCGAACAAGCCAGACGGGAAGGTTTTCGTTTCGATGACGGCACCGGCGCCATCGCCTTCAGACTGCCAGTGCTTATTCGAGTTCCGGCTGACACCGAAATCCTCTTCGTATGCATGAAGACATGGGCACTCGACAGCTTCCTTTCTTCCCCGGAACTCCGAGCTTTTGAGGGTTGTGCGATAACCTTGCAGAACGGTCTGGGGAATTGCGAAAAAATGGTGACCGCCATGCCCGCCGCAGACATCTGGGCAGGAGCACTCACGTACGGAGTGATGCGCGAAGCGAATGGCGTCGTCAGACTCAAAGGCATGGGATCCCTCGTTACAGGCCGGTTCCGATGCGGAAGCCTTCCTGTGGAAGACAGCCTTCTGAAGTCCATTCTCGTTGCTGGCGGCCTCAACACCTCCATTAGCCGTGAAGTCCCTCGAATGCTCTGGTTGAAGGCTGGTGTCAGCACACTCATAAATCCCTTGGCGGCACTGAGGGAAGTCCACAACGGCGAACTGCTCCAAATGCGCGATATGCCACAGATTTGGCGCGAGATGGCCCGCGAAGTCTCCAAAGCCGCCTCGACGGCAGGCGTTACTGTCACACCGGAAGAGCTGATCGAAGCCGCCAGAAAAGTGGCGTCCGATACCGCACTGAACATATGCTCAATGTTGCAGGATCTGCGGGCCGGGCGACAGACGGAAATCTCCTCGACCTGCGGCGAAATCGCTTGCAGACTTGAGAAAATCGGGATATTCAACAGCCACTGCAGGGAGTTGCACACAAAAGTGACAAAACGGGAGAATACCGGGAGTAAGGTATGACGTCGCCCGTGAAGCCAGGCGAGACCGACCCACGCGAGGATAATGTCCCTCTTCCAGCCGAAGAAGTCCGCAAGCTTGTCGAGAACTTTGAACGGAAGCGCTCGCAGGACGGGGAACTGGAAAGGGAGATATCCCTTCTCTACGCAGTCCTTGACAGCGCCAAGCGTCTGAACGACATGCTTGATCTACCCCTCCTTCTGCGCTACCTGCTTGGGAAATCGCTGATTGTCAGTCGTGCCGAGAGAGGATTCCTTTACGTTCTCATCCCCGGCGTGCTGGACACAACCATCACCCTGACGGACACCGGGGCATCATGGGAGATGGATTCCGACGGCTTCTCGCGCAGCATTCTGGCGACCGTCCTTGAAAAAGGACGCAAGTTGGTTTTCGACGGCGATGATGACTCGTTGCACAACCGAAATAGCGCATTTGCCTTGGGGCTCAGCTCGGCTGCCTGCTTTCCGCTCCTCAGAGCTGACGAGGTTATCGGCGCCATCTACCTGCACTCACGCAAAGACACCAAATTCGGACCGGCCGAAATTCGGACAATCGGGGCATTCGGAGACCTCGCCGTGGCAGCGATCAGCCGCGCTCTTCTACTGGACGAGAAAGAGAAAGCGCGTCGGAGGATCGAAGAACTCAACGCCGAGCTTAACAGGCAATTGAAGGACCGGGAGGAAGAGCTGTCCCGGACCAAAGAGGCGTTCGAAAGGCAATCGAGCGCGTTCCGACCCCCTGAAAACTACGGCGGGATGATCGGGCTGTCCCGTGCTCATCGAGTTTGCGTGGACCTGCTTCGGAGCATCGAAGGCTCAGACATCCCCGTGTTGATATCGGGGGAATCCGGAACCGGCAAGGAACTTGCGGCCCGAGCCATTCACGCGTACTCGGGACGAGCTGCCGGACCGTTCCTGCCTATCAACTGCGGGGCAATGCCGGATTCCCTGCTGAATGCCGAACTCTTCGGCTATCGAAAGGGCGCGTTCACAGGCGCTTCCTCAGACC
>JBAZOJ010000177.1:0-7887 GCA_041648755.1 Candidatus Brocadiia bacterium | reverse complement strand
GTTTTCGACAATGACTGCGAAGCGGCGTTCCGTATCCGAATCGAACTTCTGGATGCGATAGAGGCACTTGCTAAACCCGGCGAAGAGCATCTTACGGATGTCCTGCTTGTCCGTAACCGGAGCACGGAAATCGCGTTCGGTCTCGCCCGCAGGCGCGGTATAGTTGGTGACCTGCAGTGTCACAAAGCCCTTGCTGACGTAGGCCTCGTAAGAGGCCGCATTTTCCTCGAAGTGATCCTGCATCTGGGAGTGGATGAGGTTCACCAGCGTCTTCTGGTGGTACTGGAGCACGTTCTCTACTTCGCCCTCGTCCTTCAAGTATGAACGCAGGTGCGCAACAACCTGGCCAGCCAGCGTGTAGAGGAGTTCCGAGTGGTCGTCGTAGCAGATATCGTCAAACTCCATTAGGCCGCGCACGAGGTAGTCTTCAGGCTTTGCCTCTTTGACGATGCCTGTGCCGCTCATCAGGTGGTACTGCTCGCGCCGGTGCAATTCCTGTATCAGGATCTCATTATCCACCGGCAGGAGTCGCACGCCGGATAGATCCAGGTCGAATTGCCGGAACCCGCGCGTGACATTTCCGACGGGCTGGATTATGATGCGGGGGACATCAATGGATAGCTCATTGCGCTTTGCGATCGTCTTTGCCACTATATCGTCCAAGTCAAGTGGTTCGCCGATGCCCTCGAGCTCCTGCTGCGACGGGGTGATCAGTTTCCGCACTTCCTCGACAATTTGGCTCTTAATCTCCGGCCGCATAAGGTCAGCGGAGCGGGGAAGTCGCTCGAACTTGCTGATAACATCCATTGTCGCCTTGGCTGCCTCCTGCTTCCGGGGATTGTCAAACAGCAGTTCAGGCTGTACGACTTTGGCCTCGCCAGCGCCCGGGACGGTTGGGGAAGGTTGGATGCGCTGCATGATCGTAGGCTCGACGGTGACGACCCGGGACCGCTCGTCCGTGACGAACACGATCTTCATTCCTCCCCGGACGATCGAGTCGGGGCTGTTGGCGTAGTCAACAATCTCCTGGAACTTGTCGTGGGAGACGATGGTCAGCCGATCCACTTCGGCTACGCCGGTTCGTTTGCCGTAGGGCAGCCGCAATCCGCGCCCAATTGACTGCTCGACAAGGGTCTTCGAGTTGGCGGCCCTAAGCGGGACTATAGTGTAAAGGTTGGTGACGTCCCAACCCTCCTTGAGCATGTTCACGTGAATCACGATTTCCGTAGGATTTTCCGACTTTTCCACGCTGATGAGTTGCTCGACGGTTTCGTCCCGTTCCTCTCCGGTCTGCTTTGAGTGGACCTGGATCACCTTGCCCTTGTAGCGACCTTCGAAGAATGACACGTCCTCGATTGCCCTCATTAAGGCGTCAGCATGGGCAGTATCGCGCGCGACCACGAGCATAAATGGCTTCACAATAGGCTTGCCGTTCTCGCGGGCGAAGACCTCCAACTCGACTTTGGTCTTCTCGTGGATGCGGATGCCATCTTCCAACTTCACGCGTTCCAAACCTGTAGCATCGTAGTTGCCGACGATGAAGTTCTCGCGGGTTGCGACGGCCGGTTCCTTGACGAACCCGTCTGCCATAGCGCTCGACAATGGGTAAGCGTAGATCACGTTCCGGAAGGGCTGCTGCCTGCCGCCAAGTTCAACCTGCGGGGTGGCAGTAAGCTCTAGGCCAAGAATCGGCTTCAGTTCGCTTATCGCCTTCATCCCGGCGGATGCCCGGTACCGATGGGACTCGTCCATCAGGAGTACAAGGTCGTCGAGCTTTGAGAGGTACTCGAAGTAGCTCTCCCCAATATACTCATGGAGCCGCCGGAAGCGTGGAATATTGGACTTGATGGCACCTTTGGGCGTCTCAGTGCTGGTGATTTTGGAAATGTTGAAGATGTTGACGTGGACATTCGCCTCGAACAAGTGACCGCCCCGAATGGCGCGACCGGTCTCGTAGTTGTCGCCTGTAATGATCTCGGGCGGGTCCACTGCAAAGTCGGAGATGCCCTGGAAGACGTACTTGGGCGTGTTCGGAGTGAAGTCAGCAATCAACTTGTCGTAGATTGTCAGGTTCGGGGCAAGGACGAAGAAATGTCTGATGCCCTTGGCCTTGAAAAGATAGGCGATGGAAGCGCCCATGAGCCTTGTCTTGCCAACGCCTGTCGCAAGGGCAAAGCACAGTGACGGGAAATCGCGCTCGAAGTCGGATACGGTGGGGTATTCGGACTGCACGATCCTCAGTTCTTGCGCTACATCCGCGTCTTTCTTCAGCGTCAGGATTTCGCAGAGTCGTGCGAGGATTTCCAGCGAGTCCCGCTGGGGTGGGCGGAGGCTCAGGCGGCTGGCGATGGTGTTGACGTGCGATGTCATTTAGTGCCTCCATCCCCGGTGGCTTGATCGAAAAGCGGAGAATTGTCGGGTAGTTGTTTGTTTGCTCCGGCTTCAGTAGTACCGAGCGGCGCCACGCTGTCCGGCTCTCTTGTCGGCAGATTCTGAATCTCCAGGCTGTAATCGTCGTGATCCCACTCGCAGCGCGACAGGACTGCCTTGGGGATCTTCTTGACATTCAGATTCTGGAACACGGCGACATCGTCGCAACGGAAGGCCCCGCACATAACAAGCAATGTACGGTCGTCGCCGACATCGTCAGAGAGCTTCTGTAACTGAACGCGGGTGAGGGTCTGGGTGGTTACGTAGATGAAGTCAGTCTCGGTCGAGCGCCCGTGCTGCCAATAGACCGAATCGCTGGGGGCGTAGGTGAAGCCTTCCAGCTTGCAGATGGCCTCAGCGAGCATTGCAGGGTTATACTCCTTGCTGATGATCCAGTTACCGAACTCGTCCCTTTCCAGCAGCGAAGGGGCGATACGATAGTAGCGGAACCCGCCGCCGCCCTTCCATCCAACTGCATCGGTGATGCCGCCCTTGTCGTCGCCGTCAATGACCTTCTTCATGCGCGGAATGATGTGCGTGTGGCAGTGCTCGCCAAGTTCGACCATAATCCAGCGGCGACCCATCTTGTGGGCAACAGCGCCTGTCGTGCCGGAACCTGCGAAGGAGTCAAGGACCAAGTCGCCGGGGTTGGTGCCCAAGGCAATCACCCTTTGAAGTAGACCCTCCGGCTTTGGAGTGTCAAATGCCTTGACTCCCCCAAACAACGCCTTGATTTCCGCTTTTGAGGTACGATTGCTTCCCACCTCCCAGTGTTGCCAGATGGTCTCAGGTGGCCTTACAGAAACGACATCACCGAAGATTCGGTAATATGGAGACCATCCTACACGCCCACGTACCCATTCAATCAAATGCACGTCCTCCTCGACGCGCTCCTTGCTCCATCGCCAACGACCTTCTGATCCATCCTTGCGCATCGGGAAAACAACCGTACCATCCGGAGCGACAATTGGGAAGAAGAGAGTGGGGCGGTCAGATCGGGAATCCTCGCCTCCCATCGCACGCAAGGGTTTCAAGTAGTAAGGGCGTCCGGTTTCGTCTTTCCGGTCATAGTGTTCTGCAATTTCTTCCCCCTGCCCAACGCCTTTATTGATTTTGAAGACCGCCTTTTCAAGCGCATAGACGAAAAGGTGATCATGGCGCACGGAAAAGAACTCCGCGTCCATTCTTGGACTATCTGCTTTCTCCCAAATCACGTCTGCCAAGAAGTTCGCTCTGCCGAACACCTCGTCGGCAAGAAGCTTGAAGTAGTGGGCTTCGTTGTCGTCGAGATTCACCCAAAGGGAGCCGTCCTTGCGAAGAAGATGTCTAAGGATTTCGATCCGGTCTCGAATCAGAGAAAGCCAAAGAGAGTGCTCGATGCCGTCATCGTAGTGAGTGAAGGCAGATCCGGTGTTGTACGGGGGGTCTATGTAGATGCACTTGACCTTGCCTGCGAACTCCTGTTCGAGCGCCTTGAGGGCAAGGAGGTTGTCGCCGAAGATGAGTCGGTTGTCGAAGATGTCCTCGGGACCTGTCCGGAACGGCGCGTGGTAGGATTTCTCAGGATCCTCGATGAGGATGCGGGGTTCCAGCTTCGGCCGGTTCTCCTTGCCGATCCAGGTGAGTTCGAGTTTGGTCTTGGGATTACTCATTGCACCAATCCTCCCGCCGGAACGTTCCGCCTAACCTATGCTCGCGCATAACGGTATGCCCCCTTGATATTCTGTGCTAAGAACGCTCCCTTGGAAGGCGCTGTCTTCATTTGCTCGAAGACAGACTGCGGGACATCGAAATATTGGTAAACACTTCCGTTCATAAACTCGACACACAAGACCTGATTCGCTTCATCGTAGCCAAACCGGGAGATGTTTGAGGATTCTGGCGTTTCAACCCAATTCATGATTCAGCCTCCTTGTCGGCTGGGGTTCCAGTGCCTCCGGGGGTTGCCTTTATGTGCTCGTAATGTGGGCTCTGTTTTCTCCACAAGCGCATGACTGCTGCGTAGTCCGGGATGTCGCGTTTTTGGTTCCAACCGCCCGCCCCGTCAAATCCGTCGCGTTGCAGACTTCCACGCACTACAACGCGCGGGTCTTCGCTATCCGGCTTCCGGTTCTTAGCAGGTGGATCAATGAAGGTGCGGATTGGCAGAGATACGGCTTCACCGACGATGATAGCCTCGCCGGTGCGTAATACTGGCAGCATGTTGAACAAACCCTTGAGGTTGTCAGACGCGGCGCTCGTTACATGCGCACGGTCGGTTTCATTGGACAAGCGCATGGCAAAGAGCGTTCCACATTGGGATAGAATCGTTGAGTCTATGTCCGAAGGTCGCTGACTGACGAGCATGATTCCCACCCCATACTTGCGGCCTTCCTTGGCAATCCGTCGGACAGCGGCAGCCGCCGCACCTGAATCGTCCTTGTTGAGATAGGCGTGGGCTTCCTCCAGAACAACGAGCAAGGGACGCTCCCGACCGCCTTCAGGGAGTTTCCTGGCCCAGAATAATGCATCATACAGAATTCGCAACAATGCGCCGATAAGGTCGTTCAGAACCGCGGATGGGATCCCCGACAAATCCAAGACCGAAATAGGTTTTTCCCCGCCGATCCAGTTCTCCAGAAGGACATCTAAGTCTTGCGCGGTCTTGCCGTCGAGATCGGGTAACCAATCGCCTGGTCTGAACAAGAAGTTGAAACGCGGATCACGGAGTCTCGAAGCCAATCCCGCCAGTTGCTGACGAATTCCAATACCATCTGCCCCGTATTGGACGCGCTCCTCCGCCTTGCCAGTCGTCTTGACAGTGCGATAGAGTGGTGCCGTAACTAACATGGCATCGCCCGTCTGAACCGGTTTGCCCTTATCGTTCAGCACATAAGCAGGTTCTCGCTCATCAGATCCACCACCAGGCTTCGGCACTACGGTAAGGTGTTCACGTCGATGAAGGTCGAGCCACATCTTGTGAATGCAGAAGGGAACCGGTGAATCAACCGTGACTGCGTCTTGGGTTACGCCGTCGAGCGGACAGTTGGTCAATGATTCCCTCTTGAGCTGCAGGACGTAATCGGCGATGGTGGCCGCTTTCTGCCCATCCAAGCCACCGAATCCCACCGTAATCAGTTCTTGAAAACTCAGAGCCCAGAAGGGGATGTGCAGTGGGCGGTCGCCTTTGGTTTCATCAGCACTAACCCTGAAGACGGTGCAACGGTCCGCAAGAGCCTTAGGATACTCCCCGTGAATATCCAGCAAGAGAATTCGGGCAGACGGATAATGATCTGAATCTGCGAGAGCCGAGAGGATTCCGGCCACTGTCGTGGACTTCCCCGCGCCGGTTGTCCCGACCACTGCTGCATGACGAGTTACGAGTGCGTTGATGTTGACAAGTGACGGAATGGCTTCTGTGCTGGCTAAGTGGCCTACAGCAACGAAATCATCGGGTTCTCCTGGGCCATAGATTCGCGTCAAGTCCTGCTCGGTGACAAGGTGCGCCTCATCGCCAATAGTAGGGTACTGTGAAATGCCGCGTCTAAACTTACCCGAGCGTTGACCTTCGCCGATGAGTTGCACTTGCATCCACCGGAGACCATGCAGATAATCGTATGGTTGTGCTTTGATTAGAGGCTCAGGTACGGCCCCTGCGCCGATCTGCGACACGATTCCGAAGAGGTCCGTGAAGCCAATGGAGATGCGGACAAAACTTCCGATTTGTCCGATGCGATAGCCAAGACCGCCGATGAAAGCCAGACCGGAGACGGTGTCTTTGTCGAGAGCAATGCCAATTGTCGCCCCCTGAACATCTTGAACGGTCCCAAGGTACGTTGGGCTATTGGGCATTTCAGACCTCTTGCATTTTTCTAACGTTCCCAAGCAGCTCAGCCAAAAACTCCCCAAAGGCAGCGAAGTCTCCAAGCGCGAATTCTGCTTTCCTTTTGCCTTCCTCATTCGCAGGATCGACGAGCTTCCACTGTACCCACTTGCCGTTATCCGATGCCATAAGTCCAGATTCCACCTCTTGCCACGGTGCTCTAAGACCGCCGATAATTGCGCCGTCCAAGGCAAGAACACTTAGATTTGTCCGTTTGGAGGCGAGTGCGATGGCCTCCGCGTATTGCTCGATGCGTCCGAAGACAAGGGCAAAGGCCATGGTGGTTGTTGCATACTGGAGGCCCTGTTCAAGCACGGCATTGATATGTCGGTCCCGGAAGGAATAGCCGCAGAAAACTAGGGCCGAGGTTGGCTGCTTGAGGAAGTCCCGCAGACGATCCATCATCGCGAGGTAGGGCATTCGCCTACTTTCTTCGTACTTCAGGTGCGACGGGTGAATGACGCACTTCGAACTGCCTTCGCCGGGCATGCCGCGAAAGACGCCTCTGCTCGGATCTTGGTGCCAATTTATCGATCCGTGGATTTTCCACAGCCTCGCCCAACGCGCTGGAAGCGCATCCTCCTCCATCGCCCTTAAATCGAAGAACGGTCTCCGCGCTCCAGCAAATCCATCGAAGTACGGAACGCGAGAATCCTCAAATGCCTGCTCCACAAGTTGGTCGTAGTTAGTAGTAAACACCTCAATGGGGTGCTCGCGCGGCAGTGCTCCTGCCCATGCTGCAATACGATGGTATGGTGTCTCAAAACACGGCAGCGTTTTGTCTGCAATTCCGTAAATGAGGTGACAGATTTCGGCGTCGAACTTGTCCAGTTCCTCGGCGGACAGACCCCGCACCTTATCTTTGCCAGCGACAGCTCGAAGCGCACGCACGTGGGTCAGAATGTCCTCGACAGTGGTATCGGTTCGCTCATCCATCTTGAACTGCTTCTCCAGAACCTGGAGGATGGCGCCGCAGGAGGCGGACTTAGCCAAGCTGTTTCGGACGATTTCGGTGATCCCAGCGATGTCGGGGATAAGCGGCGAATTGCTGTCGCCACTGGTTTTCACTGCCATGGGACAGCCAGCACCGAGGAACAAGCCGAGAGGCTTCTTGTTGCTTGACAGGCATTGCTGTAGATACCCGACCTGCCGCATTGGGTCATGGAAGTTTTCCATTTTTACTCCCTTTCGCTCTTCGTAATCATGATGCGAGTTTGCATCACGCCATCCTCCACCTGAACGCGAACAGCGTTTCCAGCGAATGCCGCTGATGAAGTTGCTTCTCTATGCGCCCTATAAGCTCGTCGCGCTGAGCGTCAATCGCGTCCTGCGCGACGAACAAATCACGTCGCTTGTGGTTACGGGCACTCTCCAGCGCCCTGATTGACTTCTGAGCCTCCAGCTTGTCGGCAAGTGATATCGCAAGCATCGTTGTACGCCGGGCTTCCCGGATTTGCCTGTCAAGTTCCTTGATTTCGTGTTCGAGGCCCTGTTTGAGGTCGTCAGACCAGCGGTCGAGCTTGATCACTTCCTCATCGAAGAACCTGCCGTTGCGCTCCTCAACGACCTTTAACTTGCCCTGCATTTCGGCCGAG
>JBAZOJ010000176.1:0-7944 GCA_041648755.1 Candidatus Brocadiia bacterium | reverse complement strand
ACGAAGGTAGAAACCAACAGATTTACAGTCTGTCCCCTTTGGCCGCTTGGGTACGTCTCCACCGAAAAACTCAGTTCTACTGCTGGAGCCACCTTCCGGACTTGAACCGGAAACCTGCGGTTTACAAAACCGCTGCTCTACCGATTGAGCTAAGGTGGCGCAACCAAAACGCGAAGGGGTATTTTATGCGCCTACGAGGCCAAGTCAAGCACTTTTTTAGCCCGCGTGCCCCGGTCCCTTCTTGGTGATCCAGTCCATCAGGCGGCGGCGCTCGATTTCCCATTCTTTTTCGCCGGTGCGAAGCTTCAGGAAACTGAGGAACAGACCATCTATGTACTTTTCGAGTCTTCTCAGTGCGTCGCAACGCTCTCTTGCTCTGCCCGCCGGATGTCTTTCTTCTCCCTTGGGCAACTTCAGTCCGGATATGGACAGTGAGTTGCTTGACAAGGTGAAGTGCCACTCCTGCTCAGAATCGGCCAGCGTGATTTTGGCCTTTTCGAGCATCCTTCCCGATTTCATCGAGATGTAAGCCTCGGCCGAACTCGTCGGGGTTCCATTGCGGAGGATGCTCTTCTGCCCTTCCTTTTCGCCAGTGGCAAACACGAGGAAGTCCTCTACCAGAATGCTGACAGATGTCTTGTCGAGCAGCTTGAAATCGCCGCTACGGGTCTCTGACGCATACCAGAGCCAAGTCAGGAACTCCCTGCCAATGAACTCATCGGCAAGCGGCAATACGCTGCCATCGGGATTCTGAGATGGAGCTTCTTTCTGTGTGAAATTGGAGGGGAGCAGATCGGAGAACTTGAACGACAGCTCCTCGGATCCGAATCGCCCGACCATTTCGCGGATGTCAGCGGGATAGACTTCCACCCCGAATGTGTCTTTAAACAGGACAGCAAAGGAGTCCAAAGCAGCGGCGGACTGCGTTCCGACAAACACGTCACCCGTTTTCAGGTTCCATGCAACGTCGGTGCCGGCGATCCGCGGAAGGACCTTCTTGATCATCTCATCGTGAACCTTCTCGGCAATCTCCAGCTTCTCTTTGCGGGCTATCTTGCCCTTCCCGTTACGCAAGAGACCGTCAATTTCGATCTCAACATAGGCTTTCAGCAGGTTTGACGGAACAGAACGATGGTCAGCACGCATCACGATGCAAAGCCAGTCGCCAAACACCGTCTTCTCGAGAGAAAGGTTGGCGTCAAGCAAATGCGTTGGCGCGACCCAGCCCACCGCCTTATCTGTCGAAAGCGTCTCTATATTGTGCGAGGCGTTGCGACGAATGTTCTGCTCGAACCCCTCGCCGAAGGGGTCGATTTTCGTTTTGGAGGCATAGTAACGCGTAAACGTTGTCGAGCCTGCGATGATTCCCATATGAGACTACTTGGAGTTGGGGTTATGAGTATCGATCTGACCGTGATTTTCCTTGCCGAAGATTCGCCATATCTCGAGACAGATGATGCATGAGCCTTCCACACATTTTTCGTTGAGAGGATAAGCATCCGGCGAGCCCTCGAACTTCGCGATGAGCAACTTGTATGCCTTGGTCTTCTCTTCCTTCTCCAGGATCACACGCGCAACACCATCAACCACAACGCTGAGGAAAGAGAAGTCGCACTTCCCCTTTAAGTACTCGGCGTGAGGGACGGCTGCAAAGGAAACGCGCGGAGAAGCGGCGATAAAATCGAGCTTTGTCCCTACCGCCCCGGTATGGAAGAAAAGGCAATTCCCTGAGCGCACAAAGCTCATAGGGACAACGTAGGGACGGCCAGCTTCGGCCATCGCAAGAAATCCGAACTGGCAGGAATCCAGTGCTTCCAGAAGGCGCGACTTTTCTGTGACCTCGCGGTCCTTTCGGTGCATCCGGGAAGGTTCGTTCATTAGTTCAGCGTCCCAGCAACTCTCTCGCGAAAGCCCTCAGGGCGCACCTTTGCTCCAAGCGCTCTGCCAGGCCGGGGCTGACAAAGTAATACAAGGCCACGCAGGCCCCTCCGAGTGAAGAGGATGCAAGCGCAGAGTCCCTGAATGCAGCAAGTGCGCAGACTTCGGCAGCAGCCATCGAGCCAAATGCGGCAGTAGCAACAAAACACCCGCCGCCGCCGGTCAATTCCGTATCGCCGCCGCTGCTCCCGCCCCCGTCTTCAGTCGAGGGCTTCCGGACAACAAGAGTGTCAGTGCTGAAGTAGTAGATCACCGGTCCATCAGCATCCGTGGTCTGCCCGAACTGGTAGAATGAGGTGTCATCGGCTACGTCCATAACGACCCAAGTGAGCCCGTTCCAACTGTACTGGCGTATTTTCGCCTGGGTGTTATCCAAGGTAACCACGACCGGGAATCCATGCGCCTCGAAGCTGAGCAAGTTGAAGTAGCCGGTGTCCCCGGTGGTGGAGAGAATCTTGTAGTACCAGTTTCCGGCGCTCTTATAGGTGAGTTTCAAGTCTTTGCGACCTGCTTGGGCATACTCCTGATAGGCGAAAAACGGCTGCCCAGTAGCGCTAACCGCGCAAGCCATGTAGAGACCGGAATTGTTCTGTGCGGCAATTTCCTCAACGTTCCATGTCGTGTCGATCTTGAAGGCATGCCTGCCGCGCTGTGAAATGCCATCATAGTATGCGATATCGAAGCCGGTGCTGACAGGGTTATAGGCCAAAGAAACGAAGACAGAGTCGGATACGTTCGTTTCAACGACCTCCGGAGATCCCCAAAGCCCTCCGGAGCGCCTCACAAGGCGCAATGCGTTCAGGCCAGGCGCAAAGTAGGCGATAGCTGGATTCCCCGCACCGTCGTAGGTCATATCAAGGCCGGAACCGGCGCGGTTATATGGATCCACGTTCTCGATCTGCCACTGGAAACCGTCGCTGCTGACCGCGTACTTCAGCATTCCGTTCGTCTCATCGAAGTACGCAACGGAATACACGCCGTCAGGATTCACCAGTGCTTTGATGTACTTGCCGACATTGCCGGAAGCATCGATCGTGATATTGTTCCAAACCAAACCGTTGTAGTAGGCCACGATAAGGTCCCCTTGAAGCGGTTCGTAGTAGAATATCCTCGGGGTGGCACTAATGGGATCATACAGCAGGACCGAGTACTTCGTATCACCGTAAATCGTGAGGTTCGCCGAAGGCTTACCCCAGCGGGTGACACTGACTTCGGAAATGCTGTTCCATCTCCATGTAACGGTCGAAGGCTGGTTGATGACGAAGGAGAAGTATGGCGTATCGGAACTTGCGGCGGCACTGCCCGTTCCGGTGTAGCCGCCGGCAACGTATCCCTGGACGAAGTTGGGAATAGTCCCGTTAACGGTTGTCCCCGCGAAAAACCTGTAGGTTCCGACAGGCGGACTTGAGGACCCGATGTCGCTCAGGGGGTTGTAGATCTTCAACGTGTATTCGTAAGACCACTGCCATGTGATGGTGGAGTTGATGTAGATGATGAAGGTCACCGTGTTGGTGGTGCCTGTTGCCGGAGAAGTGCTTCCGGTTCCCAGCCAGCCTGTGCACACGATGCGAGTGTCAACGTCGACGATTATCATCTGGTCAACCGTGGCGGTCACGCTTGATCCAAACAGGTAATCCACGGAACCCGAGGGATCCGGGTGTCCGTATTCAGAGTTGACTGTCAGCGTGAGCGCGGCATCAGCGCTGCGTGCAAACGCAACGAACGAGGCGCAGAATAGAAGCGCCGCAGCCAGCAGAACAGCCGGGTAAGATACACGCGACTTCATTTGCTCCTCCTCGAGGTGTACAAACGAGGAAAAATATAGCCGTCAAAGGTGATAAGTCAATTCAAAACGGCGCTACGAACGAATGCGGGGGCGGTGTGCCCCCGCATTCCTTAACAACCTGGAGTTAGCTGTTCCATCAGCGAGCGAGGCCGCTCAGAGCCCTGCGCATGAACGCGCCTAATGGGCTGTTGAGAGACTCAGCCACAGATGGAGAAACCGCATAGTACAGAGACGCGATGCAGCATCCGGAGCGAGTTGCTCCGAGAACGCGGTCGCGAGCGTCGCACAGGTCAACCACGGCGTTCGCTGTGTAAGAACCGAAGGCAGAGGTTGCAATGAAGCATCCCCCGCCGGTAGTGGTCGAACCCGTCTGGTTGTCGGGCAAAGGTGTCCCACCGGTAGTACTGTCGCTCTTCGCCTCAATATAGCGAAGCCCTGTGAAGCTCCAGTAGGCTATTGCCGGGACATTCTTGTACAGGTCGAGGGAAATGTACGGGCCGGTGGTTCCAACATCCAGCTTGCTGGTAAGCCAAGCCGTTCCATTGTAAAGGGCGTAGATCAGGGAATGATCGCTCGAATTGTTGCAGGCAATGTGGGGATGGCCGCCTGCATCAATGGCAAGCGAAGGCATGAAACCTACGTCAGGGGCTGTACCGGAGATCACGGTCTTTGTATAGAACACGTCCCCGCTCTGGATGGAGTAGATCAGCGCGCTTGTTGTTCCATTGAACATCTGATACGCGATGTGTGCGTTTCCGCGGCGGTCGATCACCAGAGAAGGGGTGTACCCGGTATCGTCACTGGAGTCGATAATCCAGGAGGTCCAACCATCGCCGGTTTGCTCGGCGAACTTAAGGGCGTGCCTGCCGTCATCGCGGTATGCAATCCTGGCCATATTGGAGACCGGGTCGAGAGATATTGCGCAGTGCGAACCCACTTCGCCGGCGGTATCAACGATCTCGGTCGTCCAGATGCCCTGCTTCAAAGAAGCGACCCTGAGGTCCTTGCCAGTTGCATCGTAGTATGCAATACGGGGTTCGTTCTGGGAGTTAAGTGCGAGCGAACAGTATGATCCTACGTCGCCATTTGCGGCACCGCCAGCATCCACCAGAGTTGTGGACCAGCCGCCGCCAACAGAGCGCAGAGCATACTTCAGATTGCCATTTGTGGAATCGTAGTATGCAATGTGCGGACGACCGACAGAATCGAGAACCAGCTTCGCATAGAGACCAACGTTGACCGCAGTGGTCACGGCTTGCGAGCCATTGGGCTGATTGCCGTCAACGAACTCGGTGTGCCACGTCACGCCGTCCCAATAGGAGAAGTAGAGAGAACCCGCGCGGCTCCCGTCGACCTTGTAGAAGGCGACTGAGGGTCTTCCGGAGATCGGATCGCGCTTCATCGATACCGAGAGGCCAAGTTGCGGGTCGATCTCGGAGATCTGCATAGGCTCGTTCCACGAAGGAAGGTTGGTGAGGATCGGTTCCAGCTCCCACTCCCAGGTTATCGTCGTCGGAGATACGATCACGAAGGAGACGAATGTAGTTGACCCGCTTGAGGACGCGCTTCCTTGTGTCATCAGGTAGCCCGTGCAGCGATAGCCCGGGATAATGGACTCGACACTGGCAGCGATTGCAGTACCAGAAGGATACCAGTAGCCGCCCTGCCTCATTTCCGGCGTAGTTACCACATCGGGAATCGTGCTCAGAATGGTGAGTTTGAACTGGGTGTACCAGTTCCACGTGATAGTGGTGTCCTGACTCCGAATGCGGAAGGTGACAGAGAGTTGCGCGGAATTGCGCGGCTGGATAGAGCCGGTAGCCGTGTATCCGGTGCAGACGTACATTACGCCCGAATCACTGGGGGGATAGAAGGGCGAATTCACGCTCGCGGTAATCTGCGAGTCGAAAGCATAGTAGTGGTCGCCAACCCCGGGGATTGGCTGGCCAAAGTCTGAGAAAACCGAGAAAGTCAGCGTCTCTCTCTCCCAGATCCAGATGAAAATAACCGGTTCGGTCATCGGGAAACTGACCGAGGGATTGCTGTAGCTGCTGAAGTAGGTCGCAGCACCGTTGTAAGTGTAGCCGATGCACAACCAGGTATTTACACCGTCCGACGCAGGAGAAATGGCCGCAACAGTCACGGGTGTTCCGCTGGTGGTCCAGTAGACACCGATATCGGGCGTGACAATTCCGATGAACTGCGGATTGCGGATGTCCAGCAGATACTCGGTTCGCCAGTTCCACGTAATGGTAGTCGGCCCGCTGATAGTGAAGCTGACAACGCGCTCAGTACCGTTTGTGGCGGGTGCCGCTCCAATTTTGAGCGTATACCCAAGAATAGTGTGTCTTATGGTCTGCCCTTCCAGATACAGGGCATCAATTGAAGCAGTAACCGACGCGTCGACATCTGACCAGGACACTCCTGTCGCGGGAATCGGGTTACCCCAGCCACCAGGATTGACAACGGTCAGTTGATATTGATCCAGCCACAGCCAGGTAACAGTCGAGTAAACGGAGATGACGAATCGGACCTCAATTGTGTCGGTAGCCAGGAACACTCCGCTGGCAGGGGCCGAGCCTGTTCCTGCAAAGCCGGAACATCTCCATCCCCAGCCTGCAACCGGTGCAGCTACGTACTTAGTCCCCGTTATGACCGCGCTGGAGTTCTCGTCGAACCAGAACCAGCTTTCGGTTGCCGGGGAGCCGACTCCATCCTGTGATATCGTCTGCGCGCCGTATTGCCGTCTCCAATTCCACTGGATCCATCCGGATCCATTGACAACAACGCCGACGCTGCTTCCTGTGCCGGTAACGGGAACGATAGTGCCGTCGCCAGTCCAGCCCGTGCAGATGAAGCGAACGCCTTCCTGCAAAGGATGGTTAAATGGAGTCGTGACCGAACAGGTTATCGCATTTGCCGTTTCAGGAATGATATTGATGCCTTGGGGAGGTTGCGGATCGCCCCAGTCCGATACGACGATAAGAGGGAAGCCAGGATTGGAGAAGGCGACATCGTCAATCCAAACGCCGCCAGGGCTAAGGGAACCATTTGGATCGGTCTCAAAACGGAAGCGGATGTACTGTGCCCCTACCGGAAGACCGAAGGGACCGTACTGGGTCCATCCCGACTGGACTGTCGAGGAAATGGGCCCCCACGCTACGGTCCATGTCCACCCGTCTGTGGAGTATTCGAACACCACGAAGTCGTTCTGGTCATTCATCACGTAAGTTGCCCAGAAACTGATTGTCGTTCCGGTATACGCGACATTGACCTGCCGGGTGAGCCTGCAAGAGGTGCTATTTGCGTAGCCTCCGGAACCGTCACCGAGGTGAGCGGAGATGAGCCCGGTGTTCGGCGGATAGAACACTCCGTCGGCATACGCGCTGGTCGACGCCCAGGGATTGGTTAGGAGTTGGCCATCGAGATATATCTCAAAGCCATCATTCCAACTCGCCTCGGCGTTAGCGACGCGCGGCGCCGCGATAAGTGCCACGCACATCAGAACCAATCCACAGAACCAAACGTTGCGAATTCCGGCCATAGAAATCACCTCTTTGAAGTTCACAATTCCGTTCTACGGCTAACGCACAAGCTCGTTGACGAACCGCCTCAAGATAGCTGCATCAGTTCTCGACATCGAAGAAGCCAGTGTGGGCGACACTGCATAGTACAGACTTAGCAGTCCCGACCCGGACCCGGACGTCAACAGGACATCATCGCGAGAGGCCGTCAGCCTGACAACAGAATCTGCTGCCATCATTCCGAATGCTGCCGTCGCGACGAAACACCCGCCGCCGCCGCCACTACTGCCACCTGAAACGGCCGTTGATGTCTTGGAGTTGTGCTGCAGCGTGGTGAAGCGAAGCCCATTATTGGTCCAGTAAGCAAGGGATACTCTGTCACCAAGAACTGCCAGTGAACTGTACCAGCCAACACTGGAGCCCTGTGTATCCAGAGTGTATTTGTACCATTCCTTACCGTCGAAGAAGGCATAGCGCAAAGAGTGAGTGCTCTCGTCGGCGTAGGAAATGACCGGGAAATCATCGGGGAGAATGCCAACAGACGCGAAGTATCCGGTGCCGGGCGCTTCCTCTACTGTTTCGGTGAAGAAGTTGTCTCCGGATTGAATCGCGTACATCAGCCTGTTTACCTGCCCGGTGAACGCCTGGTATACAATGTGAGCCATCCCCCTTGCGTCAAGGGCGAGGCCAAGGCTG
>JBAZOJ010000175.1:0-7981 GCA_041648755.1 Candidatus Brocadiia bacterium | reverse complement strand
CAGTGACGTGAAATCCTTGTCCCCTCGCGCCATCGAGTAGAACCTTGACTCGCGCCCGCAGGCGATCTTCAGCATGTCCAAAGCCTTGCGGCGGAGATCCTCGCGTCCCTCGGCTGCGAACATCCTGCTGTATATGCACGCTATGTTATAGACCGCAACGCCACCTTCTGGATCAAGTTCATTGGTCCTGCCATAGTCCCGCAACGCATCTTCGAGCCTCCCGAGAGCCGATTCGGCATACGCCCGCGCGAAGAACGCGTCGGCATGGCCGGGATTGTCCTCGATAACCGTTGTCATGTCGGCAATGACCTCGCTGAACCTGGCGAGGCGATTGTACACGTTCGCGCGCTGGACAAGAGCGCTCAGATCCCCCGGGGCGAAATCGAGATACTTGTTGACATCAGACAGGGCTTCCTCAAATCGCTCCATATTGGTTAGGGTTACGCATCGGTCGAGCAAAGGCTCAGTCTCGTCCGGGGCCAGTTCCAGTGAACGGCTGTAGTCGGCGAGCGCATCATCGAGCCTGCCCAGATGACTGTTGACATATCCGCGTTCGAGGAAAACTTCGCTTCTGTTCGGATCGAGTTCAATAGCCCTGTTGCAGTCAGACAACGCTCCGTCGAGCTTGCCAATTGCCGCCTGTGCAAACGCGCGCTGGAAAAACGCGCGTGCATTGCCGGGATCGAGCTCGATAGCCAATGTCAGGTCGGCGATCGCGTCGTTGTATCTGGCAAGGTTGACATTGGCTCCGCCCCGAAGGAAATGGGCATACGCGTAGTGGGAGTCGATCTCTATCGCCCGGTCGTAGTCTGCCACAGCTTCCTCGTACCGGCCGAAGTGCGTGTGCGCCAGTCCCCGGCCTACGTAGGGGTCCAAGTCAAGAGGGTCGAGGCGAATAGCGCGGCCATAGTCCGCAATGGCTTCCTCGTCGCGGTCAAGGTATCCCTTGTTTATGGCGCGCTCCACAAACGAATCGGGCTCGTCTGGATCGAGGGAAATGGAAGTATCCAGCGAAGCAATGGCTTCCTCGAAACGGTCAAGACGACGCAGGGAGAGTGCCCGCTCGTAGAACGCATCGTGCTCGTCCGGATCGAGAGAAATGGCAATATCTGCAGAGGCGATGGCTTCCTCGAAACGGTCAAGATGTCGCAGGGAGAAGGCACGGTTGTAGTGCGCCACCGCACCCTTCGGATCGATTTCGATTGCACGGTCAAAATCCGGGATGGCTTCCTCGTATCTGCCGAGTTTCAGTTTGGATGCACCTCGATTCAGAAAAGGAAGATACAGGTTTGGCTCCACAGCGATCGCCCGGTCGAAATCAGCTATTGCCTCCTCGTATCGTTCGAGATGGCGCATCACCCGCCCGCGACCGTAGTACCCTCCCCCGCACTTGGAATCCAACTCGATGGCTCGATCGAATTCCCGAATCGCTTCGCCATATCGTCCGAGGTTCTTCAGGGCGTTGCCCCTGTTGCTGCGGAAACTGGCCGACTTGGGGGCAAGCTCCACGGCCCGGTCGAATGCGGCCAGCGCCTCCTTGCAGCGCTCGAGCATTGCAAGGGCAATTCCACGGCTGTTGTGGGCATCAGATTCCATCGGGTCGAGCTCGATCGCCCGGTCAAAATCGGCAAGGGAGTCCTCGAACTGCTTAAAATGGCACTTGGCGAGCCCGCGTTTGAGCCAAGCCTCTGCGGCGAATGGATCGGCTTCGACAGCAGAAGTGCATTCCTCCAACTCGCGGATGCATTCCTCGCGGGTATTCTCGCGATCGTCATTTGGATCGAATATGCGGTCATCGTCGCGGTTGCGCTCATCAGTCATTTTTCACCTCGACGGTATTGTATGCGCGGAAGGCCGGGAGGCAAGTCGGGAAAGTCCTTGCGACGACAAAACAACCGACGTTCCTCACCCCGGGAGAAGAGAAGACAGAACCCGCAGGCGGTACGGTCTCATGAGATGGGTAGCAAGTTATTATCAAGACATAGGTTACACATCCGGCGACGACAGCAACAAAGCTGCGTCGCACTACCGCGCCCCATGCTCCTGTTGTTCAGACGGGCTCGCGGGTGATGGCGATGAATTCCTGATCGGCCCACAATACTGTGAAATCCTTGTCCCCTCGCGCCATCGAGTAGAACCTTGACTCGCGCTCGCAGGCGATCTTCAGCTTGTCCAGGGCCTTGCAGCGAAGTTCCTTGCGTCCCTCGGCTGCGAACATCCTGCTGTATATGCATGCCAGATTGTAGACCGTGACAGCATCTTCGGGATCAAGTTCAGTGGCCCTGTTATAGTCCCGCAACGCATCTTCGAGCCTCCCAAGAGCCGACTCGGCAAACGCCCGTTGGAAGAATGCACGGGCATGGTTAGGATCCCGCTCGATAACCACCGTCATATCGGCGATTGCTTTGTCGTGCTTAGCCAGTGCAATGTAGAGGTTGGCGCGTTGGATCAGGGCACTCGGTTCCCCGGGAACGCGAAACAGGAAACTATTGATATCCGCCAGGGCTTCCTCGAATCGCTCCATCTTCGTAAATGTCAGGGACCGGTTGAACAAGGGCACGAGTTCGTGCGGTGCAAGGTCTATCGACCGGCTGTAGTCTGCAACCGCATCATCGTACTCGCCGAGCATGTCCTTGATATTGCCGCGATCGCAATATGCAAAGGCGCAGTTTTCGTCCAACTCGATTGCGCGGTCAAAGTCAGCCAGCGCGGCGGGGATGTTCCCAAGCTCTTTGTATGTCGCGCCCCGATTGTCGTAGGCTTCCGGATCATCCGGCATGCACTCGATATAACGGTCGAAATCAGCCAGCGCCTCTTCCAGCATTCCTGCGCATTTCCTGGCAATGCCTCTCGACTGGTAGACTCGCGCAAAACCAGGACGCAACTCGACGGCTCGGTCGAAATCTGCGACGGCCTCTGTGACCCGTTCGAGAACCATATTGGACGCTCCCCGAAGGTAATGAGCGTGCGCATAGCGGGAGTCGATTTCTATGGCCCTGTCGTAGTCGGCAACGGCTTCCTCATAGCGGTCGAAGCGCGCATGTGCCTGTCCACGGTCCACAAAGAGTCGCGCGCCCAGGGGGTCGAGGCGAATTGCGCGGTCGAAATCGGAAAAGGCCTCCTTGTCACGGCCCACACATGCCTTGGCGACACCACGCTCAGCGAACGCATCGGGTTCATTGGGAGCCAGGGAAATTGCAGTATCGAAGGAAGCTATTGCCTCCTCAAATCGATCAAGATTGCGCAGAGACAGTCCCAGGTTGTAGTGCGCTTGCGCGTACCTTGGATTGATTTCGGTTGCGCGAGAGAAGTCGGAAATGGCTTCCTCGTATCTGCCAATGGATGCCTTCGATGCCCCGCGATTCAAGTAAGGCAGGAGTTCGTCGGGCGACAGAGTGATGGCACGGCCGAAATCCGCAATCGACTCCTCGTACCGGTTGAGAATCCGCATCACCAGGCCGCGCCCGTAGTACCCACCCGCGCATTTTGGATCCAACTCGATGGCCCGGTCGAATTCCCGGATCGCTTCGGCATATCGGCCGAGGTCCTTAAGTGCATTGCCCCTATTACTGCGGCAACTGGCCGACTTGGGGGCAAGTTCCACGGCACGGTCAAATGCGGCCAGCGACTCCTGGCAGCGTTCGAGCATTGCCAGGGCAATCCCACGGTTGTTGTGGGCGTAGACATCCATGGGATCGAGTTCGATCGCGCGGTCGATATCGGCCAGGGATTCCACGAACTGCCCGAGGTGCCCTTTGGCGATCCCGCGGTTGAGGAAGGCCTCCGCATCGAACGGATCAGCCTCGATGGCAGAGGTGCATTCCCTTACCTCGCGGATGTACTCCTCGCGGGTCTTCTCGCGATCGTCATTCGGATCGAATATGCGGTCATCGTCGCGGTTGCGCTCATCAGTCATTTTTTGCCTCGACGGTATTGTATGCGCGGAAGGCCGGGAGGCAAGTCGGGAAAGTCCTTGGTCCTCTTCCTTCGTCGCACAGAGATGACACCTCGTTTTCGATGCATTGAAAGGTCCTCCCGGGCATCAGTAACAATAGACTGCCATGCGATGCAAAAGATTTGGTTTGACATCTTCCGTGCGCTCACGAGACTGGCGGGTGTTGTTTCTTGTAAGGGGAACGCCCATCGAGTCGGTGCGACTGCGCTGACTGGGAGGAAACGATGACAGCGCGAAAACTGCTTGTCATATTGACGTTCTTGTGCGTCCTCCTCGCCGTTCTCCAAGTCTTCAACGCATTTCGCGTGGAGGATCTGACACGGAGGCTTCAGGGGATATATTCCCGGCTGTCTGCGCTGGAGTCCGGAAAACCAAGCCCGATGCCGACGAAGACGACTCCAGCCCCCAGGACATCGCGAGCACCCTCCCCTCTGTCGACACGAACACCTGCAGTTGGCGAACCCGAGCTTCCCCGCATTCCGGACGGTCCTATCGCGGACGTCCCGGAAGCCCACGCGATCTATGACAAGATGACGACTGCCTTCGCGACCACAGACTCCCTTGCCTATGAATGCGAGTATCGTTGGGTGGCCGAAAAACTCGACATGGTTTTCCATTACAACGTGTGGCTCAAGAAAGACAACTTCGCCCGCATCGAGTTCCAGCAGGATGGCAAGACGGACGCCTATCTCATCCTCGACGGAAAGACGATGTGGAGCTATTGGGTCGGCACGAGACCGGAGTTTTCCAGCGAAACACACGAGGAATACAGCAAGACCTCCTTTCACGCATACAAGAGAATCCCCGCCCCGCCAGGCATGCACTCTATCTGGCACGAGATGTTGTACGCTGGCCGGATGGCCATGTCCGTGACGGAACTCAGTTCATTTCACGGGTACGTCGACAGTATGCAGAGCCTGCTTGACGGCGTATGCCTGACAGGGGAAAAGACGGTTGAGGGAGAGCCATGCATCGGCATTGCTGCCAGCTTCATGAAGGGCCAGAGGATCCGTTATTACTGGGTGTCGAAAAACTCCTGGTTCCCCTTGGAACAGGCGGAACGACTGGTGTTAGCGAGCGAGCAGAGGCACTTCGAAAAGTGGAAATCGGTACGCATTGACATACCTCTGGATGACACTTTGTTCAAGTGGACGCCGCCCGCAGGCTGGGTCGAGTGGATACCCCCGGTTCTCGGCAGTAAATTGCTGGCACCGGGCGCAAAGGCTCCGGATTTCTCGCTTGTCTCCCTCGACGGGGAGGAAATCGCCCTGTCCAAGTACAAAGGGCGCACTCTGTGGATCATCTTCTGGCGGTATGGCTGACCGACCTGCGTCGAAAATCTCCCCGCACTGCAAGGTTTGCAGGCGGAATTGAAGGACGTTTCAATGGTTCTCTTTGACACCGGCGATGAAGAAAACCTGATCCGGAATTACATGAGCGAGAACAAGATTACCTTGCCCGTAGTCGTGGACTCGAGCAGCAAGTACAGACTTCTATGCGGGAACGCATACATGGTCTCCGGGGTTCCGTGCAATTATCTGATCGATGGCGACGGCAAGGTAATCCTTGCGTGGTACGGAGGTCAAGAGCAAGGCTTGGAAAAGCTCAAATCGCTCGGGCTCGCGGCGGACAAGCCATAGGAAGACACCATTGAGTTCGGCTTCGCGGCTTCGCGTCTGCCGCCGATGCGTGCAGCGATGGATGACCTGTGGGTGAGGCTCTTCTCTCTTCTGCCCTTGACTTGCGCGCTGACGAGTCTATCATTACCCCCGCTACCCAAGAGAAAGGCCTACCTATGGATACCCCAAAGCACGAGCCCGAATGTTGCCCTGTCTTCAACCCCGAGCCCTGGCAGGAAAAGGAGATCACCTGGGAGGGCAAGCTCTTCGTAAAAGACCGCGTGCGAAGCTTCCTGCATTTCCCCCTGAATTTCGGGGGCGTGATGGTGCGCAACGTCGCCAAGATCGAGGCGGCAGGCGCCATGGATCCTAACATGCTCGTGCTGGCCGATGAGAACTCGCTATGGGGCTCGGACGTGTACATCAGCGTCGCGAAACAGGTTCCCGGCGCACAGATGGCGTCTATGTCGGGGACGTTCCTGTCCAAGGTCTTCGAGGGGCATTTCCGCAACATGCGGCACTGGATCCAGGATATGGACAAGTACGTCACGGCCAAGGGCAAGAAGACCAAGAAGCTGTACTTCTACTACACCACCTGCCCCAAGTGCGCGAAGAAGCACGGCAAGAACTACGTGGTGCTGCTGGCGCAGATCTGAGCGAAGCGAACCTGAGCACCTCCTTCCACCTTCGCCACGCCTACGGTGGACAAGACGCCGCGCCTCCGGAGGGCTGCGCCGGGCAGAGGGCCGGAGGGCGCGCCAACAATCGCGAGTCTGTCAGCGCAATCTCTTCATAATGATGATCTTTGAATCAGAACTCTGAGTTCCATAGAGAGTGTCCGGCGTTCCCGTGTCCAATGGAAACGAGTCTGTGTCATACCCGTCGCTCCACGTCAGCAGAAGGACGCCATCCTCGACCTTCCAGAATTCTGTGCCGTCGTATGCAAATGAGTCTGCCGCGTCAGAAATATAGTTGTAGCCGAATTGTCCGTCGGCTCGCAGTTCAACGAAGCATTTCGGAGGATCGCCGCCTTCGATGTACTGACACCAAACGCTGCCTGCAAAAGGATCCTGCTTTGCATTGCAGCCAGCCAAGAGAATACACACGACGAATGCGGCCAGAAATGCCACTTTCATGGTTATCTCCTTCTGCCTGAGGTCAGGCGTTAACACCTCGAAGCCGGTACAGTGCATCGTGTCAGACACACGCCAAAAGAGCCTGTTGTCGTCTCGCGAGATTTTATCCACGGCCGTCTGAGAGGGCAAGAGAAATATGGCTCCAACATGGGCGGACCGGAGACCAAGGAGACGAGAGGGCACGTGGTCCGCATCAGGCAGGTCGACGGCCTTCTTCTCTGCCACTCCCGGTCTTCCCGACAGACGACAGACGCCGGACGAAAGACAAACGCGCCGGGACGGCGCGTGTACTTTGCTCTTCTTCGCCAACTCATTAGCATATCCCCATGGACACCAAGACCATCCCGCTCGCGCTGGCCAGAAAACTGTACGTGACCGGCCTTTTTCCGCCCGCACTCGAGGGGCTGCCCGTCGGCAAGGAGGGCGTGGCGCAGGTCATTGACTACCTTGGCTACGTCCAGATCGACACCATCCATGTCATTCAGCGCGCCCACCATCACACCCTTTGGTCCCGTCGCCCTGACTACTCCCCTGAAATGCTGCACGAACTTCAGGCCGTGGACAGGCGAGTATTCGAGTATTGGGGACACGCTGCATCCATCCTGCCAATGAGCGACTACCGCTTCTACCTTCCCAGCATGAGGGCGTACCGTAATCCCCGGAGCCCCTGGGTGCGGGAGCGGCTCGATAACAGCAAGCACCTCTTCGACCCCATTCTCGACAGGATCCGCACCGAAGGCCCCTTGGCGACCGGTGACTTCGAACACAACTCCGACGAAAAACGGGGCTCGTGGTGGGACTGGAAGCCCGCGAAGAGCGCGCTGGAACTGCTGTTCTGGCGGGGCGACCTGATGATATCGCAGCGGCGTAACTTCACGCGCGTGTACGACCTCACCGAGAGGGTGCTGCCGCCGCATGTTGACACAACCGTTCCCGACTCCCGCGAACTGGGGCGCTTCCTTGTGCGCCGCGCACTGAACTCATTTTCGATCGCGCCGGAACGGGAGATTTCCGACCACATCCACGGAGGATCCTCGTATGTGCCGGATGCCTTGCGGGAGATGGTCTCCGATGGCGAGGTAGTCCAACTGCAGATCGAAGGGCTCGCAGGGCTTCCGGTCTATGCCCTGCCCCAACGGATTGAGGCCGCGGGCGATTCTGACATCGCCGGGGAAGTCCACATCCTGTCTCCGTTCGACAACGCCACGATACACCGCAGATGGGTGAAGCGGCTGTTTGGTTTCGACTACACCATCGAGTGCTATGTCCCC
>JBAZOJ010000174.1:0-8017 GCA_041648755.1 Candidatus Brocadiia bacterium | reverse complement strand
TTTCAGGCTTTCGATGCCAAGAACGCTTCATTTCCCCTTGTCGCGATATCTCCTGGCAGTTTTCTTATGGGCTCCGAGCGCGGCTCATATGACGAGAAGCCACTCCACAGGGTTACGCTGACGAATGCATTCTTCATGGGCGCGACCGAGGTTACGCAGGCGCAGTACCGCGCGGTCATGAACGTGAGCCCGAGCTACTTCAAGGGCGACGACCTGCCCGCGGACAGTGTTTCATGGAGTGACGCAGTAGAGTTCTGCCGCAAGCTGACGGAGGCCGAGCGCAAGAAGGGTAACCTGCCTGATGGGTTGGTGTATCGGCTCCCGACGGAGGCGGAGTGGGAGCATTGCTGTCGGGCAGGTAGTACGACGGAGTTCGCTTTTGGCGACGATGAAGGACGGCTTGTTGACTACGCGTGGTTCAGTCGCAACTCGGGCAATACCACGCATCCCGTGGGTATAAAGAAGCCGAATGCATGGGGCCTGTACGACTTGCATGGCAACGTGTGGGAGTGGTGTTACGACTGGTACGCTGACAAGTATCAAATGGGAGACCAGACCGACCCCATGGGCCCGGCGACAGGCCAGTTTCGCGTGTTGCGCGGCGGTTCTTGGCCCTTCATTGCGGGCTATTGTCGCTCTGCAATCCGCTTCAGGGACCCTCCCCGACTACAGGTACACCACGTCCTCGGCTTCCGGGTAGTTGTGGGAGCGCCGCTGGCGCAGGAATAGCGCGGCATCTGGTGGTTACGCCACCCACAGTGGGCTCGCGCGAGTGCCTTCGATGGCATCGGCCTGCAAGGGCGTTCTTCGCGTGGTCGCGCTCAACGCGCCCGCCTTAGGAGGGTCCGCCCCTGGTGGACGAGGAGGGCATCCGCCTGAGGCGGACAATGTGCCCTCCGCGCAAACGTCGTTGAAAGGCCACTAACATTAGTATTCAGGATGAAATGATGAAAGCGAATTGCTGTCCGGGAATCCAGTTCCGCCAGAAGTAGTCGCGTTGCCCGCGCTCCCCTTAGTGCAACGCATTACCGCTCACGGTGCATCCGGGGAGGGCCTTCTTCAGCAGTTCGATGGTCTCAAGTGTGCAGAATGGGCAGTCCATCAACTCAAGCCGCCTCAGCCACGTCATCTTCGCAAGCGACGATACATCGACTATCAGATCGCCGCCGACCAGCCTCAGGTAGTCCAGCTTAGTCAAAGCCTCCAGGTAGAAGAGGTCCGGAGTGCTTCTCCCCAATCTCAGATCCAGCCTGCGGAGTTCCCGCCAGGTCTCAAATCCCTCAATGGACCACAAAGTGGGTTCGCCTTCGAAACGGGCTTCCATGATCGGTGCTCCGGGGGCGGCCTTTGGGATACTCTCCAGATGGGTGAACCGATCGATGTACACGTATCTGAGGGAACTCAAAGCGTCGAAGCCGACTATCTCGGTGCCCTCAAATTGATTGAGTTCGAGAGTCTCGATCGCGGGCATCGATGCAAGACCTGATGTGTCCTCAAACTCATCGCAGTCCATCACCCGGATGCTCGTGAGCCGTGGCAAGGGCGCGGACAACTTCGGGATCGCCTTTACCCGGGGACACATGCTGATCCGGCATGACACGAGGCTCGCGGCGCCATCAAGGAATGCCAGGCTGCCCAGTGAAGGGAGGTCATGCAGTTCGAGCGAGCGCAGGCTTTCCGGCAAACGGATGGAATCAAGGGACTCAAGGTCTCTGCAACCGGCGACGGAAAGGGAATGCAGGGATTCCAGCGCCCCGATAACCTTGAGATCAGCTCCCGCGTAGCCACTTATTGTCAGTGTCGACAGCGATGGGAGCGAGCCGAGGAATTCGACGGACTTCAGTCCGGTGATACTCACAGACAGGTGCTGCAGCCCTTTCAGGTTCGCCAAGGGAGCGCAATCAGTGTCTGTTTCATTGCCCCTGTAATAGCCTGTTGTCAGATAGAGGCTTGTCAAGGATGCCATCGATGCAAGGGGTTCCAGGTTCAGCCTCTCCGGCGTCCAGACGGACAGTTCCCGCAAAGCTGCGCAGTTCTTGAGGCCTGTCAGGTCAATTGTGTCGTCGGACTCGAGGCTCAGATATTCGAGATGAGGAAGCTTCGCCAGAGGGGATATGTCCCGGTTCGGCACAAAGAGCCCGGTGATGCGCCTGAGATTGATTAGTGACGCAATGGAATCGATGGGGATATCCGGTACTCGGTATCCCGCGAAACTCAGGTTCTCAAGGGAAGTAAAGGCGGCAATAGCCTCTGGATTGACGAGGCGCAGTCGGCCATCCATACTGCTAAATCCAAGGCGAATCACCTTCCCGGCCATGGGCTCGAGGGCGGCGAGGTCAAGCACGGTCCGATCCTCCCCCGGGCTGATCAGCAACGCAAAGTACTTCAGATCCTTCAATGCGAAAAGCGCTGAGAAATCGCAGTCAGCCCATTGTTCGATCCGTAAGTACTCCAACTTCGCAAGATCGGTAAGAGGCGCAAATCCCGTCTGCCGGGAGAACAACCAGAGGGATCTTAGATCCTTCAGACCGGACAAGAAGGAGATATCGTGCTGCTCCGCCGGGAACCGAAGTGACCGGAGTTCAGGAAGCAGGCCGGGAACCTGGGTGAACTCGACGTAATCCGATTCTTTATAGAAATTCGTCGTCACTGACAGGTCCTTCAGTGCGCGGTATGCCGGCAGCCATCTAATAAACTTGGTGATTTCGGAAAAACTGGCCGACTTCAGTGAGCTTTCGGCGCCCGACACCTTGCCGAATACTCCCCAGCCGGTCGATATGCGCAAGACCTCAAGGGCAGGGGGCAGCAGCAGTTCAGAGATGCCTTCGCATTCCACGGAGAGGTAAGTGCAGGATGGAAACCCATGAAGGTCCAGGGAACTTACGAGGAGTTTCTTTTTCAGGATAAGGCCGAGAGGCTCAAGCGGCGCGATCGCATCGGTCATTGATGGGAAACACCATTCGCCGCAGAGGACAACAATTTTCTTCTTGGGCAGCTTTTCAATCAGAGGGGCGAAATTGGCGGGTGGAACCCCTTGAATCTCGACATAGCGCACCCCGGCAAGTTCGGCGTCAGTTGCCTTCTCCAGCCATTGCCAGGTGGCTGCATTGCTGAGGAGCAAGGCGAAGACCCGTCCGTCGACGTAGCCGAAATGGTCGCCGATGTCGAAATCGGCTTTTGAGCCGAAGGCCTCCCAGAATACGGTGATCCTGGGCCAGCTTTCCTGCCGGGCATAGAAAGCATCCGTGGCCTCTATCTGGACAATGTCGCCCGACCGGGGCGATGGGTAGAATTTGTCATCCCCGCCGCTGTAGCTGTAAAAGGGGTAGCGCATCATGTCTTCGGGGCTGCCCTGCACAAGTTTCAGCCGCGCCCCCGTTATCGCGAGACTCTCAGCTTGGGCCGGGGTCTGAGGGAACGCTACTACAGCAACAGCAGTCAAGAGTGCGGATGCCACAAGGAGATATGCTTCGCCGAGATTGCGCCACTTCATCTTTTAATCCCCGTATCGGTTAGTCACCCGCTTGGTTGTGCCTCTGATTCCGACGCCATTCCTGCATGAAAAAGAACTGGCAGCCCGGGAGGGCTTTCTGCAGCAGATCGTTATTCTCACGGGTGGAGAAGTCGCATTCCTCGATGTTGAGCCATTTCAGCCGGGACATCTTCGTGATTGGCGTGACATCCTTTATCGCTTCACCGCCGGACATCGTAAGATACTCCAGTTCGGCAAGGGAAGCCAGGGGCGTCAGATCCGTAATCTTCTTCCCCACGGCAAGGGTCAGTTTGCGGATGCTTTTCCATGCTTCGATACCGCCGAGAGAAGTCAACTCCTCCCCGCCCGACACAGAAACCTCCACAATCGGGGCTTCGGGTGCGGTTTTCGGCAGGCGTGAGGCCTTTGAGAAATTCCCCAGCCCCACATTTCTCAGGGACTTCAGGGCGTCAAGTCCGGTCATTTCCTCCCCGGAGAAGCCGGATATCCTAAGAATCTCGAGGGCAGGCATACACGTCAGCCCGGAGGTGTCCACCAGTCCCCGGGAACCTATGCCGAAGCGGGTGAGGCTCGCCAGCGGATCGGCCAGTTCCGGCAGAGCACCGACGAAATCGCATTCTTCAACTGACAAGGTCGCCAGGTGCTTTGCGCCATCCAGGAAGGACAGATCGCTCAGCATACCGCATGCAAGCAGGGAGAGAGCGCGCAGGTCGGCGGGCAACTGGATGGCGGGTACAGCGTTCATGTTCTCACATCTGCTTAGGAGCAGATACTTCAGGGATTTCAGCTTGCCAAGAACCGTCAGATCTGATCCATGGTATTCGTCCAGAATCAGACCGGTCAGAGATTCGAGCGTGCCCAGGAATTCTACAGACCTCAGCCCCGTTACCCTCAAGTTGAGGATCTTGAGGCCCTTCAGATTGGACAGCGCCGGGTAACCCAAGTCCTCCATGTTCCGGTCCGCGTCGCCAGTGCCCAGATTTGCAGATATTGAAAGATACTCCAACGAGTCCAGAAAGGCAAGACCCGCAACCTTCGCTTCGCCAATTCCACACGTGAGATCCCGCAGCGAAGCACATCCCTTGAGGGGCGACAAATCGCTCTCCTTACCCGCATTCAGCTCCAGGCTCCTGAGGTTTGTCAATCTCGCCAGCGGCGCCAAGTCCTGATTCCCAACGTGCAATCCCCAGAGGTACCTGAGATTCACAAGCTTGGAAATGCATTCGACAGACGGCTCCGGACGCGCCATGCCCCAGTAGGTCAGGTACTCAAGAGAGGTGAACATGCCCAGCTTCTCCGGTTCAGCGACGCGCAACGATCCCGTGAGGGAGAGCCGGAATATCTTGCCTGCAATCGGCGCAAAGGCAGACAGATTGAGGGGCACGGGTCCGCCGTCATCCGCGTTGCCTTTTTCGGATATCGCCAGGTCGAGGTACTTCAAATTCGCAAGCGCCGAAAGCAGGGGGATATCGCAGTCGCAAGGCTGGGTAACGCTCAGGAACTCCAAATCTTTCAGGTCTGCGATGGCCTTGATGTTGGGATGATTATCCCTAAGCCACAGGACCTTCAGCTTCTTCAGAGAAGAAAGGAAGTAGACGGTCTTGAACCCGGCCGGAATCCTGAGCGACTGCAGATCTGGCAACTGTTCCAGCACCTTGGCGATGTCCCCGGTATTCGTACCTGATATCAGGGCGACGTCCTTCAGCATGCTGCAGCGAACCAGCCAGCCTGAAACATCCAGCGATCCTGATAGCCGGAGTGTCTCCAGCGAGCCCTCCGCGCCCTGCAACTTGGCCGTGCCAATATGGTTGACGCTCAAGTGCAGGACCTTCAGCGCGGGAGGTAATCGCAATTGTGCTGAGACAAGCAGTTCCGCCGACAGGAAGGTGCAGCAGGAAAACAATGTGAGATCCAGGGGATTCACCTGGTCCCAGCATTCCACCATCAACCCGAGCGGTTCCATGGGCGCAAGCGCCTCCGGGAGCGAAGCGAAGCAACCTTGGCCGCTGCGGACCACGATTTTGCGCTTCGGCAGCCTTGCCAGCAGAGAGGCGAAACCGGCGGGGGGAACGCCCTGCACCTCGATGTAACGCACTCCGGCAAGATCTGCCTGTGGCGCTTTTCCCAGCCACTCCCACGTGGCCGCATTGGAGAGCATCACTGCGAAAATCCGCCCGTTGAGGTATCCAAGATGGTCGCGATAGTCGAAATCCGCCTGCTGCCCGCAGTCCTCCCAGTAGAACGTGATTTTCGGCCAATAGTTGCTTGAGGTCATCTGAGCGAACTCGTCCTCAACTTGAACGATATCGCCCTGCTTGGGGACCGGGTACCCGTCCAGCGGAACGCCATTGTCCGGGTAGCGCATCATATCTTCGGGGTTGCCCTGCACTAATTTCAGTTGAGCCCCTGTTATGGCGAGACCCTCAGCTTGCGCGACCATCGGCGCGCAATTGAACACAAGCGCAATGGCCGCAAGGAAGAGCGCGACAAGAGCGGACGACCACCCAAATGACTTGCTGTTACTCACTTTCACACCCTCCATACGAGCACACTGTGTTGCCGTGTAGCTTCCAGGTCTTGATCGCAACATGTGGCTCTCCCGATTGGCTCGCCTTCGTTCGACAAAGCGCCTCGTCAGGGAAAGCGCCCACAGGGCTGTATGTTTCATTCCTTGTCCAGGAACAAGCACTCGGGCAAGGCCTTCTTCAGAAGCTCGATATTGGCGGCGGTTGCGAACGGACAGCCCACGATGCCCAACGACTTAAGCCAAGTCATCTTCGCAAGCGGCTTGATATCCTCCACGGAAGTTCCGCCACTCAGTTTCAGATCCATTAGCTTCGCCAGAGAAGCAAGAGGAGAGATGTCCTTGATCGCTTCGCACAGTTCCAGGTCCAGTTGGCGGAGTTCCCGCCATGTTTCAATTCCTTCGAGGGACTTCAGGCCCTGAACGGCTGAGATGTGGGCAGAGACAAGAGGGACGCCGGGCGCGGCTTTCGGTAGATGCTCCAGCATCGACATTTCGTTGAAGTACGCATACCGGAGGTACTTCAGCGTGTCGAATCCGGCCACTTCCTTGCAGGCAGTGCCGGAGATCACCAAAGCTTGGAGCGCAGGCATTGATGCAAGGCCGGATGTGTCAACCAGCCTCTGGCAATTCCCAATGCATAGTGTTTTCAACTGTTCCATCGGGGCACGAAGCTTTGGTAACTCCGAAATGTTGCTGCATCCCCATAGCATGAGGGAAGAGAGCCTATCTGTGCCATCCAGAAAGGACAAATCCCTGATCCCGGCGCACGCGCTCAGGCTAAGGGTACGCAAGTCACATGGCAGTGAAATCGACAATTCCTGTCCGAGGTCTCTGCATGAAAGGCTCAGGTGCTGCAGGGACTCCAATCCCGCAAGGGCCGACAAGTCCGTCACCTCAAAGCCTGCCAGATCCAAGCTCATTAGTGATCTGAGCGATCGGAGAAACTCTATCGACCTGAGGTAGCTGACTCGCAGCGTCAGCGACTTAAGCCCTGTGAAACGCGACAGTTCCTTGCACCCCAGAATGTCCTCCTGCGCGTCTTCGCCATACCTTTTTGAACTCGACACTAGGGAAAGGCGGGTCAGCAGTGGGAGCGAAATAAGGGGCTCGACGTTCAGCTTCCCTTGCATTTCAACTGACAAGTCGCGGAGGGCAACGCATTCCTTTAGGCCGGACAGGTCAATTTCCCCTATGGATTTCAGATCGAGGCATTCGAGGTGGGTAAGCTTTGAGAGAGGCGATATGTCAGGCTCAAGAACTTCAAGCCCGGACAGATGCCTGAGATTCACCAGCGACGCCAGGTACTTGACAACGGCGCCCTTGCGTGGAGAGAAACTGAAGTCCAGGATTTCGAGAGAACTCAGCCCGGCAAACAACTCGGGATGCCGCAAGGGGCGCTCCAGGCGCAACAGGCTGACTTTTCCGGCAACGGGGGCGAGGGTGGCCAAGTCGAGGGGGGGGTGTCTGCCATCTTCCTGTGGAGTAACATCATGCAAGTCAAGGGCCAGGTACTTAAGGTTCTTCAGAGGCGACAGCGCGGAAAAATCGCAGTCCGAGTGGAGTTCGATCCACAGGCATTCCAGTTCCGTAAGTGATGACAACGGGGCAAATTCCGTTGCTTTCGATGTCATCCACAGGCACTTCAGTGTCTTCAGAGCGGAAATAAAGGAAAAGTTCCGTGCCATGGGCTCGAATCTGAGCGACCTAAGTGCTGGCAGTTGAACAATGGTCTTGGTGAAGTCGAGATAGTCTTCGTCCCGCGCGAATTCACCTGAAATGACGACATCCTTGAGTGCTCCGTAGCCGACCATCCAGTTGGAGAATCTTGCCACATTGCCGAGACGGACTGCCTCAAGCGAATTCTCAGCACCACGTATCCCTCTTATGTCCCCGCGATAGCCAGATAGGTGCAGGATCTTCAAGCCGGGAGGTAATTGCAGATCTGAAAGTCCTTCCAGGGATATGGCCAGAAAAGTGCACGAGGTGAACACTCTGAA
>JBAZOJ010000173.1:0-8073 GCA_041648755.1 Candidatus Brocadiia bacterium | reverse complement strand
ACGATGACTATGTATCACAAGTGATAAGGAAACTGACGGACGGGGCGAATGCGGTGGAAATCGCTTCGCATCTTAACGGAATCGCCGTTGAAATGATGGGACTTGGGCCGTCGGAGAGCGCTCTGGCGGCTGCCGAAGTGCTTGTTGATCTGAAGCGTTACGCCGATGAGATGTTGTTGGATTCGGAGCAAGGCAACAACTGAGGCGACTGGGCAGGCACGTCTGGGGCTGCGAACGGTTCATCTATCAGCCATCACCAATTGGCGCCTTTGTAAACTCGCATACTCCGCCATAGCCCAATCCGGCGGGGGAACACTGCCAAACGCATAATACCGAAACGCCGCAATCGGCGGCTTGTCAGCCCGGTGGCGGCCTGACGCGATCATCGCGCCACCAAGTCTCGCCTGGTCGAGCCTCATTGCCTTCAACACTTCTTTTCCGGTCAACCCCTTGCCATAGAGTGTCGATAGCACCGTGTACACTCCCCCACGCTCGAGGTCTTCGCCCAGGAGGGCATCGAGGGCAGCGTCAAGCGAGCGGGAGAAGGAAGCTTCCCGCTCGCGACTGGCGTCCGGAGTCCGGTGTCCGGCGCTTCTTGGATCGAAACCTCCCGCCTCCGGCCGGAGCAAGGCCCGCCAACTGGCGGGGCCTTCAGCCAGCCCCGCAGGGGCTTCTTCACAACAGGATTTGGACGTATGTATCAAAGCAGAACCTTCCGTGCTCCCTTCGGCGGCGCTAATTGGTCCGGCGTCCTGAGTCCGGTGTCCGGCGCTTATTGGTTCGAAACCTCCGGCCTCCGGCCGGAGCAAGGCCCGCCCACTGGCGGGGTCTCCGGCCTTCTTTGCTCTTAAACTCTCAATACTTTCTGTTCTCTCAGAAGAGAGGGTTTCGGCCGAAAAGTCGCAAGTACTGTCCATTGGGGGAGTTACGTCAAAGGGCGTGAGTGACTTTTCATCTTTTGCGAGTGAAGTTTCATCCGCGGAAAGTGAAATGCCATCTTCGAAAAGGGAATCTTCATCCGCGCAAGGTGGGTTTTCGCCTGCGGCCTTGTTTGGTTGGTGGGTCTTTGCTGTCCCTGGGAACGCCACAGCTCCAGCTTGGCAATCCGCTCTTGTGTTCGCTATTGCGCCAACGGCCATCCCCGGCCTTCCCGACCATTTGATTTGCGGATGGGACTCAAGCACGCCCGGCAGTTCCACCGTCCTTAGCCCACTCTCGCTCCCCGGCTTAACGAATCCGGCAGCCTGGAGCGCCCGCAAAGAGGCGCGGAATGTTGCGATGTTCACGCCGCCGCATTCATCCGCAATGCTGGAATGCAGTTGGTTGAGGCTCATATACGCGATGCGATGGGAATGCAGTTCCACGCAGCGGACAGTAAGGGCGATCAGGATTCTGAACTGCGGATGCGTTAGATTCCGCACTGCCTCCGACCGGATGAACTCGCCTTCGACCTTGATGTACATTGTTTCTCCTTGAAGCCTCTGTGCTCAAGGGATTGAGAGCGACTGGTCGTAATTCCGAAGGCTGCTACCTACAGCCACCGGTCTCCGGTCTACAGCCGCTCCCGTAAGGGGGCCTCATATATAATGGGGAAAATATGCACTGATTTTGCCTCCAAGGCTGTTAGTACCGGGCCTCAGGGCGCAGGACGCTTGACAGAGATGCCCAAAATGCCGGAGGCGACGGAGTGCTAAGTAAGGAGAAAGGCCGGGCAGAGAGCGGTCCAGGAGATAAGAACGAATCTGGCTTCGAGTTACGCGGGATTTGACCCATGGCTGTTGGCCCCTCTCCTATTCTTCATTGCTCATCTTGCCCTCAGTAGGCGCGGCGGAGGAGGGTCCTCATTGTGCATTGTTCATTCCTCATTGTTCATTTTCCCCACGGCCTCCGGCCTCCAGCCTCCGGCCTGGCTTCATTGGCTACTAGATCAGCGACAGCCTGCTCTGAGCGAACAACGAGAGTCGAAGGGGACGACAGCCTCACTAACGCCGCGTCTCGCTTCGTGCTTGTGGCAAGCAAAGTACGAGCCGGGACGGCTCGTTTACTTTCCGCGCATCGCGCGGGGATGGATAAAGATACGAGATGCAAGAACGGCCACAACAGGAAGTTAGGGCCAGACCTCAGGTTGCATCTGCTTTGTTCAGCACTCATCAATCCGCAATTCCCCGGGAATCCTGAGCCTGCCGAAGGGATCCTCACTCATCAATGTCCGCAGCCCCCCTTGACTTCCCCCGCCCGAATCCATAATTAACCCTATTCCCAGAAAAGGGGACCAATGGCACGTACTTCCCAGTCATCTCCGGATAACCTTCTTGTCGCCCTCGGCGTTCAGGACCGCGAGGATGTGATCACGAACCTTTTGGCGTACTGCATCGAACACGCGAGCTGCTTTCGCAACGCGTTCGTGAAATCGGTACTGGGACTCGATCCCAGTGGTTCCGGAGTGCGGAAACTCCTGGTGCGACACGAGTTTGGGCCGTGTACCCCGGACTTGTCGGTACTCACGAGCCAGTATCGCAGGCCGATCGTTTTCCTGATCAAGATCAGCATGACTGCTGATGTTGAGCCGAGGGAGTTGAGACAATACTGCTCGGAAGCGACAAGACAAGCGGTCATGAGAGATCCCTGTTTTAAGAGCGTACCCGATCTCGAAATTCGGTACCTGCTGCTGTCACTGCATCCATTTGAGGGCGAAGCGTACGAATTCAGAACCATAACCCTTGGAAACCTGTTGCTTGCGCTGTATTGTCCACCAACGCAGAAGAAGACCGTGGCAACGCAACTGCAAGCCATATTCGCGCATATGATGAGGTCATACTATCGCATCAGGCTGAGGCCCAACGAACCTCTGAGCCAGGAGGTTCTGAGGCCAAGTTCCTACGATACGGTTTTCGTGATTTTCAGGCAGTTCTTTGCTCGTGCTTTCTTCTTTCCGGCTGGAGTGACAGAACGGAGAGTAATATCCCGCAGTCTGAACCATAATGTCACTCATATCGCGCAGTTTTGGGGCGAAGACTGGCTCCGGCCGGGCGATGGAACGAGCGACGCGGGCAGAAGGTTGTTCATCCAGGCGACATGCTCCTCGGGAGGTCGTCACCCGCATTTCGGATTTTATCTTCGCTACGAACCTTTTTCTGACTGCGCGTCTGGGGAATTCGAGAGGAATTACCCGGAGTCAGTGCGTAGTGACTTTGCACAGCAGCGCACAGCCTTTTCCAGCCGACTGCGCGAGTGCGCCGACCCCATTTCAGACTGGTTCTCCGTCGGAAACTGGAGGAAGCGGCCGTGCCAGATCGCAACGATGCACCTTCAGTCCAACATCCGGCATGTTTCGGCTGCGGCGCTGCGCGACGAGCTTGTTGACAAGTTCGCGAGAGTGGCAGCCGTCGTTGACAAGGCGCTTGGAAAAGCGCAACCTGTGATCGCGGTAGTGGACAATGTACCCGAAGGCCAGCAAGACCAAGTCGATGCAGTCAACGTTGCGCCTGAACAGAACCCACCACAGGTTTCGGCCGACGGGCCCGCACCTGAACAGCAGCAAACTCAAGAATAGAGGGGAAATGCGTATCATCTACCGCCCGACCGAAGACTGGTTCAAGCAGCATGTCAACCGGTGTCGCCACAGGTGCCTTGTCGCGAGCCCTTACGTGACCGGCATCCTCGCAGCGTACCTGTCCAGACTTGAGGATCGGGCCCAGATAACGCTCCTCACCCGGGTGAGAATCCAGGAATTCGCCCTGGGAGCATGTGACATTGAGGTCTTGGAGCGGATTGCCTCCTTCGGGGCTCGCATATTGAGCGAGCCACGGCTGCATGCCAAGGTCTATGTGGTTGACGACACAGCCCTGGTCACTTCCGCGAATGCAACACTTGGCGGGTTCGAGGGAAACTACGAATGCGGCATCGAGACAACCGATCCGAAACAGGTCGAGGAACTTGTCAATGCCATAGAGCGAGGCTTCCGTAAGAGGGGGACTCCGCGGCTGTGGTCAGATACCGATCTCTTTGGGTTAGAGCAGCCAATCTACGCGCTGGCGAAACTGCTGGACGACGGATTGGCCCATATCTATGAAGACCCACTGGGAGAATACGTCTGCATCCGTGATGCTGCCGAGCGAAACCACTGGGCAATGAAGTTCTTCTACTGGACGAGAGTCGCGTTGCTGGGCATATTGCGACTCGGTGACGAATTCACCCTGGAGGAACTCCAGACAATCTGCTTCGACAAGTTCGTAGAGGAATTTCCCTGCAAGAGGGCCTGGAAGGCCAAGCTGCACAAAGAGCTGACTGTCCTTCGTGATATAGGAATCGTGGAGATCGCAAGACCAGGGCGCTACCGCCGTTTGGTCGGGAAGACGGAGTAGGCTACGCCTGATCAGAATGAATTTGCCGATGCCGTATGATGCCGAAGTCTTCACATCTAACGACCCCGCCGAGGTAGCGCAGAAGGCTCGCGGACAGGGAACTACGTCACACGACCGAAGCAAATCGAGGAAAGCATGAGAATCATCTACAACCCGACCGACGACTGGATCAAGAAACAGATTTCGCTTTGCCGCCACAGGTTTCTTGTCGCGAGCCCTTTCGTGACCGGCATCTTCGCAGAGCATCTATCAGGGCTGCGGGCAAGCGTTGACAGGTCGCTGCTGACAAGGCTTCTCATCCGCGATTTCTCGACGGGCGCATCCGATCTTGAGGCGGTGAGAAGCATCGCGTCGATCGGTGTGCGTGTCTACAGTGAATCGTCCCTGCATGCCAAGGTTTACATTGTTGACGGCGCCGCTGCACTGGTCACTTCGGCGAACGCGACCTACAGCGGATTACGGAACAACGCCGAATGCGGCATCGAGACGACCGATCCGGCCCAGGTCGAGGAACTCGCTTGCGCGGTTCTCCACGGTTTCAAGAAAGACGGGGCACCCCGCTTATGGCCAGAGGAGGAAATTTCAGGCTTGCAGACTCCCGTAATGTTTGTGCGGGAGAAATTGAAAAGCAACCTGATGGAGCTTGTCGCCGATGCACAAAAAAACTACATGCGGATCAGAACATCCGCCGACCGAAATGCACTGGCTGACTCTCTCGGCGGCTGGGCAGGCGTTACCCTCCATGGGATTATGGCTCTCGGCGCTGAATTCTCGCTTTCCGATGTGTACGACAGTTGCGAAGAAGAAGGGAAGCAGAAGTACCCCGGAAACAAGAACTGGAAGGCCAAGCTGCGCCAGCAACTTCAGGTCTTGCGCGACATGGGTTTCGTGGAGTTTCTGGGAGGCGGCCATTACCGCCGCTTGGTGGGAGAATAACCAATGGCTTTCAACTTGTCTCTTCCCTTGCTCACTGATGCCGAAGCCTTCACCTGCGAGGATCCCGTCGAGGTAGAGCAGAAGGCTCGCGACACGGGTCGGGCCGTCTATTCGTGGCAGTGCTCCGGCCGCGAAAACTGGCTCGCCAGGGGCTTTCAGCGTACCGATGTTATTGCATGGGTGCTGCTGCCGGATGGCCTGCCGGAAGTGATTGATTTGGAGGACGATGAGGCCTGCGGCTGATCACCCGGTTGCTCTGCTTTGGGCTGCCGGACAACGGCTTGTTTGCCGCGGCTTCACGGGTCTCAACTGCAGTCGATCTCAACGAAACCGACTCCAACGAGGTCCGCCTCAGGAGGAACCTTCCGCTTCGGACGAGGAGGCGCGGTACCCATGCGCGC
Source organism: Candidatus Brocadiia bacterium (assembly GCA_041648755.1). Lineage (GTDB taxonomy): Bacteria > Planctomycetota > B143-G9 > B143-G9 > B143-G9 > JBAZOJ01. Next base: position 2,372 of record JBAZOJ010000173.1, on the reverse strand, counting down.
CTTCAAGGCGAGAGCTGGGCTTGTCCGCCCATTAATGGGCGTCCTCAGGACGCCCGTACATTGCAGATATTCGCCTTTCAGCGCGGATCTGATTCACTCTGACGCTCCGCGAGCCCAAGCCACCCAAGCGGAAGTTCATCGAAGCAGTAATGGCAGTTGGCGCTGTGGATGTAGTCAAGGACATCCTTGTTGCAGGGCTTATCACCCCACTCCTTTCTGAGCACGATGATGTACTCGACCTGCAAGCCCAGTGGCGCAGCGACTTTTGCATACTGGCCTCTGTTGAAGCCACAGCATACCAGGTCATCGGCCAGGGAGCAGCCCGGCCGTGAGCCAGGTCGAACGGAAGAGCCTCGCTGCAGCCTGATATCCAGCACAAACAGGATATTTGCTGCAATCACGTGGGTCGCGCAATCAAGAGGCAATCCGGCCGACAGGATTTTTTTCCAGTCGACCCCGCTCTCGTCCAGGAATTTGTAGAACTCGTGCTGCTTGAAGCACCGCGCGACAACCTCCCCCCTGAACAGGATAACTGAGCCCGCGCGGCCACCGCGCTTCACTTCATAGCCGGGGATCGCGTCCAGCAGTTTCAGCAGGTCTGCCTTGCGCTCAAAATGCAGCCCGGTTTTTGTATTCGCCCCGCCGATTCCGCCTTCCTTCACAACGCGCCTCCCGGTTGCCGATCGATCTTACAGGCGATCCATCGTTGTCAAATCGGCCTGGGAGGATCGGTGCATCTTAGTCGGCCGACCGTCGTCTGTCGACTCCGCCTGAGGCGGTGGGGGACATTGATGATTGCTGATTGCTGAATGATGATCCGTTCGGCAAGCTCAGGATTCCGCGGAATTGATGATTGCGGATTGATGAATGAGAGCCGGAAGTCCAGAGCATATTCCATGGAGGAGGCACGATGTTAATGGCCTTTCAACGACGTTTGCGATGAGGGCATGTTGCAACATGCCCCTACGATCCCCGAACAGCCAGGACGGGGTTGAAACCCGCATTCTACGTGGACGGAATCCGATCCCCGGACTGCAAATCGCCTTCATCCTCTTCATCCTGAATATCGATGTGAGAACTCCGAGCGTTACTGATTTGACAGGATGCCCGACAGGGGTAAAATGCCGGGGAGCAGAAGAATTTTCCCTATCACGGTCCCGTCCCCCCACAGGACCGTGACCCCTCCTCAGCCCGTCGGTCCCCCCAGCCGACGGGCTCATTGGTTTATAGGGCCCCGCAGAAGAGCTGCGGGGCTGGCCGGAGGCCCCGCCAGTTGGCGGGCCTTGCTCCGGCTGAAGGCCGGAGGCTTGCGGACATTGCGGATTGCTGACCCTCCTTCGCCGCGCCTACGGAGGGCGAGTTGCGGATTGATGATTAAGAGAGGCGACGGGCGAGAAACGAAGGCCAGCAGCCGGGGCAAGAACGCGCCGGGACGGTCGCGTCTACTATGGCAGCCAACAGCCAAGTCAAACGAAGCGGGACGCTTCGTTTCGTGGTAAGCTTATCTTGTCAAGTGGGCGCGTCGGGAACGTGTTCGCAGAGCAAGGAGCAATTGGTGGCTGTAGACGTCTTTATCAGCTTCGATAACGAGGATGCCGCGGCGGTTGACGGGTTCAGGTCAATCAGTTCCAATCCCAATCACAAGCTCCATTTCAACGACAATTCGCTGAAAGAACCAGTGACGGACGCGGCGGGCAGACCGATCAGGGCACTGCCGGATGACCCTAAATCCGAGCCCGTGAAACAAGAAATCGAGAAGATGATGCAGGATTCAACGCGGCTGATCGTGCTGGTCGGCAAGGACACGCATAGCAGCGAATGGGTCAAATGGGAGATCGAGAAGTTCCATGGGATGAAGGCGGCGGAAGGCGAGCAGAATGGGGCTCGGAGAATCCTGGTGATGCGGCTCAAAGGCGAGGAGAGCGCGAGCCTCCCACCGGAACTCGAAACCAAGGCCTGCAAGACGATCGGTTGGGACCCGGATGAAGTGCACCGATGGCTGGAAGAGACGGTGTGAGCGGATCGCAACTGCCGCAGGCATTGGCATTCGCCGACGAAGCGTTGCGGACAATGCTGATTGATGATTGCGGATTGATGAATAAGAGAGCAGATATCCGAACGCCAACAGCCAGTGAGGCCGGGCCGGAGGCTTGCGGACAATGAGCAATGAACAATGAGGACCCTCCTTCGCCGCGCCTACTGAGGGCAAGATGAACAATGAAGAATGAGAGAAGAGCCTACCGGCGGAAAGCAGCCTTTAACCGCCAAGTCGCCAAGGACGCCAAGTTGAAAAGACGTAGGATTTGCGAGGCCAAAGAGGAAGGAAGCAGCCTGGATTCGGCCGGAGGCTTGCGGACAATGAGCAATGAACA
>JBAZOJ010000172.1:0-8110 GCA_041648755.1 Candidatus Brocadiia bacterium | reverse complement strand
GTAGGCACTCCAGATGGGCTGAAGGGCAGCCAGATCATCCGCGGCGTTGGCCATGGCAATTGCCTCGTTGAGAGCATGTCGCCTTTGGATGAGCACGAAGCACTTTCCCGCCTTCGCGGTCTGCTTCGCATCGAGGAGCGACTTGGACCGGTCGATCAGGCTTACGAACTTCGCCCTGGTTTCCTTGAGATCTTCCTTGTCGTGGAAGTCCGGGAACATCTCCGATGTGAAACCCTCCCGGATGAGTGCGTCACCCAGCCACGTGGCCAGCACATGGACTTGCAGCGGAGAGGTCTGCAGTTCCGCCTCAAGGCTCTCCACCTTGCTCTTGTACTGGAAAAGTCTCTCCTTGAGATGCGCGTGCAGGGAGTCCTGCAGCGCGATGTATTTGGCCGTCGCGCGCTCATCTTCGATCGCGCGCATCTTCTCCAGCAGTGTCTGGGTCTGGCCCGCGCCGGCCGCAAACGAGCCCGGCGTGAACCAGTAGCCAAGAGCCTTATTCATGTTCCTCCACCAGAGGGCGAAATCTCATCTTGAGCCATAGCGCTAAGGATATCACTTTTTGGGGAAGATGCAGAAGGAGGGGGGACGCACTCTCCGGGATGCAAGTCTTCCAGGAAGCTTGACTCACGCCATGTACCGAGAACCATATCCCCTCTCCTTCGCCAGGCTGCGATATCGCAAGCGTGGACCGCAGCGCGATTGCTCACTTTGTGAAAACGAGCTTCCCACAAGCTGAGAGAATGCCACCCAGAAGCAAGGTTGCAGCGCAAAAGAACGGCAGCCAAATGCCAAGGAGGTGGTTGACCGGAAAGCCCCTTTTCCACCCAGGAAGTGCGTTCGTTTCGTCTTCTTGGAAAGAGAGGAAGTTGCTATCCAGCGCCCTCAATATCCTCATCAGAATTGTGAATTTGACGTAGATTCGCCAGACAGTGACTCCGATGATCGATGTAATGAATGCCCCGAGGAAGAAAATCACTGTTACACCTTCTGGGGTACCCACGCTTGCAGCCGCCATTACGAAAAGAGAGTAGAAGACCAGTAAGAAGTTGATCCTCTGACAGAACAAGTTCTCCGCGTGGGCTCGCTCAGCGTAGAAATCCCACTTAGCGCCAAGCGGACGCTCTCCGAATGCCTCGTTCAGTTTCTTCCTCGAGTACACGCGGAGGTCGCCTGGAGTCTCACCCACCTTCTTCTTTCCATAGAAGAAATCCTTGGGGTCCCGAATGAGCCCTTTAAGCCATTTCCACATGACCGTTCCTCAGCTTTCTGTTCGCACAGCCCTGAATTGCGCAATCGTTCGCTTTTTCCCTGAGACCTGCCAATAGCGGGTTCTCCGCGGCAATTCGACTCAGTTCCTGGAGTACATCCGCAATATACGTTCGGAATATAGCAGCGGCAGAGAGCAAGTCAAGAGGCATCTCAACGTCTTGGCCCTCAAGCCCCTGATACTGCGATCACCACACAGGATGGCAATTGCCTCAGACATCTAATACCACCTTAACGGAAGCGACCTCGACAATGTCGCTTGTCAGCTTTTCAATGCTCGGCCATTTGGCTTGGGAACCCACTTTGTCGAAATAGTCAAAGAGGCACTGCCCGTCCCTTCCTACAAGAAGAACGAGTATCTCAGCGCTATCGCCCTTGGCGCCCCCTACATGGTTCACGGCACTGTGCCATGTCTTGTCCTTCCGGTCAACAATAGCACACCTCTGTGGCCAGAATTCGCTTGTCTTGCCGCCACGGTGTACCGTTGAGACCCAAACAGCAGTCCCGTCAGGGAGTTCCTCAAACGTCCCGCTAACTGAGAAGGACCGGCCAACGCGTTCTCCAGCATATGGAGACACCAGTTTAATATTGCAGTTGTCGCTGAAAAGAACTTGCGCAGTGGAATTACCGCGAATACTCAGCCGCCAGTAGAAAAGCACCCCTGTTGCAACGACAAAGGCGCCAATTACGGCGAGTGCGACTCGCCAGCCCAGTTCGCTAACCTGCAAAGGTGGATTCGGCCAGCCGCCAGCCGCACCCACGACGATGAGAAGCAGACCGACTGCCACGAGCGCCAAGGGTGTGTTGTCTATCAGTTTCGAGAGATTTGGCTTTTCCATTGGCTGTTACCCGCTCCCGGCACTGGGTTTGCGTCGGAGTGCTCTCAGCTTGTTCATGACGCTGTCACCATACGGAGTCAGCGTCCAGTAAGTCTGGGAGTCCTTGAGACTGCGTTTTTTGTCACTTTTCGCGATAAGACCAAGTGCCCTCAATTGGACCACCACAGTGCCCAGGCACTTATCGGAGAGCCTGCACTCGAATCGCTCGTAGCCTCCACGCCTCTTAGCTGCGCGTTTCTGATCCGTGACGTAATACTCAATGGCCTTCCGAAGATCGCATTCGCTTGTCTCATCGATCATCTTTGGAGCAACCGCCGCAAAGACCTGATTCCAAGTTGATGCGCTCGTCTCGATCGGCGAGTCCGTGCTCCAAGTAGTGCCTGCATGGTATTCGAGAAGGACTTGGTCGTCTCCTTGGGCCAGACCTTCGGTTCCGGCTGGAGCGTACGAACGAGAGGATTGTAGAACGTCCTCAAGTTCAGCAATGCGATTCCGCAATCGCAGGATTTCGGAAGTGGCATCTTGGTCTGGAAGAAGGTCAGCGCGAACCCAGCCAACTGCTGGGCAATTTCGCATTAGCAGGTTAATGCTGCGCCCGACCATTGAGCCGAGTTCCATTGGGTCTTTCCAATACTTGACCATCTTCTTCTCGGCAAGTGCCCTGAACTCCTTCAGTCTCTTCTTCCCCCCCTCCGATTCCTCGCACCGCTTCGACACCAACTCGCCTGGATCCTTGTGCAAAAAGGCCACGATGGGCTTCCCTTGCTGCAGAGCGTAGCGGTACTCTCGTTCGGTGTAACTGGTGCCCGTCAAGTCAACAGAGCCATATCGACCAGCGATGATGACCAAGTAGTAGTCGCAGTCGTCAATGACCCTCTTGATCAGTGTCCACTGATCGTCATTGGCAGCGGGGAACAACTCCATGCCGGACGGAATGCACTCAAGTTCAAGGAGTGCCTGCATGACCTCCTTCCGTTCCTCCTGGAGATCCTCGTATGTCGAGCTTACGAACACCTGGTAGCGCTTGTTCATGGATTCGCTGTCCTTCTCACGGTATTCCTATGCCTCATGAAGGCAACAAGATTCGCCCACCGACGTATCGCGTTGGACGATCACAGGATGGGCTTTCGCTCCACACTATTCTGCTGCCAAATCCCTAAAGGGATTGACCAAGTACTGGTAACGGTCTGCCTGGCTCACGTCCAGTAACTCAACGAACTCCTTTGCCGAGTGGATCGCAAAGAGTCTGTTGGTCGACAGATCGATTATTCGGTCCACATACTGACCAAAGGCCCGATGGCTCGGAACCAGCAGGTACCTCCAGTCTTGCGACACTGGGTCGAGACAGAGTTGAAGAACGGTTGACTCCTCTGGCAGACCGACCTCAGCAATGTATCGGAACATCCTCACAATGTCGTGTGACAAGCGTTCCAAGGAATTGTGTGTGACGTGTCTCCCGTTCAGAACGATGAAACACGGATGTTGGCCAAGCTCAATACAGATGGCAATGGGCATTTCAGTGCCCTCGAATTCTCCTGCTTCCAGGCCTTCTCGAAATCGCTTCTCCGCCGAAGCAACAAACAACTGGAGTCTTTGTCTTACTTCATCGAGCCATGGCAGGATTTTCCCGCGGTGCTTTTCGCCAAGCTTCTTTGCCTCCTCGACGCCCATCAATCCCGCAAGGTAGCTTTTCACATACTCTGGGAGAGTATTGCTCGCAACGAAGATCAGCGTCAGCTCAAGGAAAGTCACTAAGTCAAGAGCACCGGAGCGAAGCCCCCAAGGCCGTCGATGACCCCCAATTTCTTTCTGGAGCGCGGTCAAGGCAGCATCCAGAATGACTGAGTTCCTAGAGCTGTAAGCGTACTCGACTGTGAAAAATGACTCATCCATGTGCATTTCCTCCTTGTGTTGATCGCTCCATGCCACAGCAGGTTTTCACGCCACGAACAGACTCCCGCACATTTACGCTGAACCTTCCAGGAACGTGAACTCACAGCAGAGACAGGATGTCACCAGTCAGCAGATAGGTGTATACTACATACCTATCTGCTTCCTCTCTGCTCACGATCTTGTCGTGAGACCCTTTCTGTGTCGCTTCAGACACACTGTCAAGTCTCTCTCCGATGAACTTGAGGTGACTTCCCACAATGTCGGTGAAGCGCGCAGATTCTGAGTGTTCTTCGACGAAGAAGATGATGCGGTTGATGTAGTTCTCTGGGCCGAGCTTGACGGTCCTTTTTCTGCCGTTCTGCTCTAGAACCACGTCGGAATGCGGTGGACAGAGGGCATCTGCCAGATCCTTTAGTAGCCGTCTGCAACTGTGAACAGCGTTCGACCAGTCTTCTGGGTTGTCGGACTGAAGATTCTCATACACAGATGTGAGCTTCTGGATCGCATGAGGCACTTTTTCTCCAATTGCCGAATCCACCTTCTGTCGAATCCGGGAGAAAATGTCGTCCGCAATCCCAGAAAATCTCAGCTCATCGTGGCGACGCAAGACGTATGAATATATGAACGACCGTCTCACTGCAAGTCTCTTCGAAGCCAAGGTCGCATCTGCACGGATATTGCTGCGCTCCACGGAATTGCCAAGAGGGTTCCAAACGATTTGGTTTGGATTCGCAGAGGACACTGAAACGTCAGGATCTTGGGCTGCACTTAGCGCTGTCTCGAGAAACTTCAGCTGTCTTTCCAATTCCTCGATCGAGTCAGGGAAGATGCCTTTGGTTATCGCTTTCGTCGCACTGTCTATCGTCTGAATCTCTCGCCCCGCATTCACCGCAAGTTGGTACGCCTCGTATTCGACGACGTTCAGGATCACTGGGTAGCCACTTGCCTCATACTCCATGGTCTTTTGAATCGGAGAATCGTTAAGGAGCCGGGCAAGGCGTGCCGCCTTTAGCGCAACACTCGCCAACGGTATTTCACTGAGTTCGATGTTCTTGAGGATTTCCCCTGACAGTGCAAGCGCATCAATTAGCGCTTTCTTCGATGGCGGAATTCTCTCATCCATGACACTGCTCCCGCGCTAGAGTCGACAGTTCCTGCAAAACACGCGCTATCCAGTCTGTTTTCCGCTCAGATGATGGGCCATACCCACTCAACTCGCTATCCACCCATTTCTTGAATTCGTTGTTTCCGAGTCGTACCGCGAGTATCTTGCACTTCCGGAGCAGCGTGACAATGTCCGTGTTCGGGTCAACGCAAGCAGCCTGAATTTCCTGCAACAAAGTCATGCCGGAGCCTCCGTATGAAAGGCGAGAGCTATCTGATCATGATACCTACGAGCGGACTATAGCGAAGTAAGGGAGCAAGTCAAGGTGGAACATGCTCATGTTCTCGCCCATCTACTCACTTGCTCTCTCTTCCCGGAGCGTTCTTTGAGAATTCCGAAGGGGTGAATGCGCCCCCGAATCTCGAATCGAGATCACCTCCAGCTTTTCTGGAGAGGAAGTGGGCCAAAAGAACTATCCCAATGGAGCTTAGGACGAGAACTCCAAGGGACCAAAGCAGTTCCCACCGAAAAGTGTCCGCGACAAGGGAAGCAACAATGACCGCGATCCCGGTTGTAATCATCCCCACGGAAACCCCTACTGCGGCGCTTTCTGTGAAAGCCGACGCCGCATGAACGCGTGGCTGCCCGTGACCCTTGATCGTCCCCGTCAGAGATACAGCGATGTACTGCCTGCCAGTATGGAGAATGGAGACCAGGCATCCCTCACCTGCACCGAAGTAGTCAAACGTCAGGTCAACTGTGCTCATCTGTTGTAAGGATACGCCAGCGCTCGCGAGATTGGTTGGCGTTGCCATTGCGGTCACCCGGGCATCCAACGCGGACACATCTTCTGGAAGCTGGATTCTTATTGGATCGGACTCAGCGATGTCGGCTTCTGAGATGATTTCCGTTCCCGAGTTCCAGATGAGTATCTTCAGGGCGGTCAGGTTCTCAAGGGCAACCCCTTTGTACTTTGCCTCAAACCCGGGAAGCCCGGACGCGGTGCTGGAAATCAGGTTGAATGCCCGCGAGGCGTAGGTCAGCCGCTTGATCCTCCTGCCTTTTCTGTAGAAGACAATCGTGAGGATGACACCGAGTACCCCTATGAGGTACCCGAACGCAATCATGTATGGACTTGTCAGAAACTCGCCCATATCCGTTGCCTCCAGAGCAGTTCACAGTGTGCCAGCGACTTCGATTTCCTCAAGCGAACGGCTCTCCTGTGGGTGCCAGGACAAGTCTTACGAAACGTTCTTCGTGAGCCAATCGGCCCCTTGAATCAGCTCTTCTACCTGCTCCTTGGTCGGCTCGTCGCCCTTCTTGTGGGAGCAGATATTGCGCAGATCAGCCAGATAAGAGATCTTTCGCCAAGTAGGTATGTCTATCACGCCAGATGCCTTCAGGGGCTCACTTAGATCTGCAATGGTCGGCTCTTTCTTGGCGATCTTCACGCTGTGGTTGACCGCCACTTTCTGCAAGTGACCCTCGATCACCACTCCAAGAAGCGCGCCTGCGGCGCGCAACGAGACCGTAGCGAGGCGTCGGGCAGTCGAGATCTCGCTCTCCTGCAATGTCGCCGGGTCGAGATCACCGGGGGAAAGCCCGCACATCTGGCAGGTGAAACCGTTCCGATCCAGAACTTCGGCGCGCAGTTTGGCTGAAATGGTTCGCGCAAACTGGGGACGAGCTCTCGAGGGCGGCTTTTCGCGCAGCATGTACTGCCCCGGCTTCAGATCGGTGGTGTCATTGTGCGACAGGATCGGCCAACCCTCTTCTTCGCGAAGCTCACGCAAGCGGCGGCCGTACTGGGCTGCACCACCGGCTGCTTCCTGCAGTTCATGCGATTCGATTACGCGACCGATGTTGGCGAGCAGAAATTGTCTGATCTTTTCCTTCGACCCGATTCGTCCCATCAGAAACCCCTTGTTGTTATCCTTTCGCTTTCGATCAGCCTTGAGTAGCGCTATTGCACACGCGACTCGAAGAGCAGCATTTGGCGGGCAGTCCGCGTCTTGGCCGTCGGGCATTTACCCTCGAGCGCATCAGCGACAGCCCTTCCGACGGCGGCCGCAACAGGAGGAGGAAAAGCGTTGCCGACCTGCCGATACGCCGCAGTTTTCTTGCCGCTGAATTCCCAGGTATCGGGAAACCCCTGGATCCGCGCAACCATCCGGACGGTCAGCCGCGGGCGACCCTCGGCCGGAAAGTCACCGGGCGGAGGCTCGTCAGCAATGCCAATGCCATCCACTCCAAGCTCTCGCCATTGCTGTTTTGCACGAGTCGGCCCCAAGTCAGGGCCTCCGTGCTTCTTGGAGCCACCAACTATAGTAGGGGCAACTTGCTGGGCCTGGCGACGCCAACGCTCCGCACCGGCCCAACCCCTCGATCCCATGAGGTCGTTCAGCGTATCGCCTACGGTTGCCTTGCGTGGGAACGGCGTTGGCCACTCGAAGAAGGCCATTGCTTCCCTGGGGAGCCCGACAAGTATGAAGCGGGGCCGCAATTGCGGAACGCCATAGTTGGCGGCCTGCAAAACTCTCCACTCGGTTTCGTAGCCGAGTTCATGCAGTGCAATGAGAAGGTTCTCGCGATAATGCGCAAACTTCGCCGAGGCGAATCCCGGCACATTTTCGAGCAGAACGGCTCTGGGCTGCATTTCCCTGATCAAGCGAAGCGCATCAGGAAAAAGATCCCGGTCATCATTTTCCCCAAGTTGCTTGCCAGCGATGGAGAACGGCGGACAGGGAACGCCCGCGGCAAACAGATCCACTTTCTGCCACGGCCGTCCGTCCACGAGCCTCATGTCTTTTTGCCGGATTTCCCACAGTGGCCGATTCAGGCGTAGAGTATCGCAGCAATGGCCGTCAATTTCCACGGCGACAACGCAATCGAAACCGACGGCCTCCAGCCCCAAAGCCTGGCCTCCTCCGCCCACGCAGAATTCAGCAACCGAAAACCGTCCCATTATCTACCGCCATTGTCGCTGGTAGCGACTCCGAAGACT
>JBAZOJ010000171.1:0-8120 GCA_041648755.1 Candidatus Brocadiia bacterium | reverse complement strand
TAGTCCTGGGTGGCCTTGGTCTGGGAATAGGCTACGGCAGCGGAGCCGAAGCTCTTGCAGGTGGCCGCCGCAGCGGACTCGTTGGAGGTCCGGCGGGCGCCGATGAGGTTCGGGATTGCGATGGCTGCGATGATGGCGATGATCGCGACAACGATCATCAGCTCAATCAGTGTAAAACCTTTCTTGTCCATTCTTGGCTCCTTGGTTTTGGGTTTCGGTTGAGTGGCTTATAGCAAGGGGCGTGCCAACCGGCTGGAAGAAGCTTGCGTAAGGCTCGCGATTGGCTCTTGAATGGCCGTTGCCAGCGAGATGAGCCCCTCGAAGTTCCGCGCGGGCAAGGAAAGCGACTGAATCGGGACGCAGAATAAGGACAAGTATTGGCATAAAGTGACAAGATTTGGCAGCGACCCCGCAAATTGCCTACTGTCTGGTAAAGAGAACGGCTTGAATCCTCGGGACGAACGACCAATCGCCTACGATAGGATCCAGAGCCTTGAGAGCGGATATCTGGGCGTCAGTGAGGTCGTCGGCCTGCCAGATTGCCTGTTCCTCATCGATGTAATATGCCTTGTGCCCGGTCGTGACTGAGGCCGGAAAGGCAAAGTACACGAAGCGTGTGGGCTTGACGTCGGAATCGGACTGATAGATGAACCAGTACCCGCTTTTCACATCATGATGGTTGAAGGTCTTCTCCATCTCCGCCTTGTCGGGCCAGAAGTACTGGCTGGCGTTGCTGTTCTGGTACATCATCGCCGCTGTCCCGAATGACCGGATAGCAGCCAGAGAGGCCGATTCATTTGCCACCCGTCGCGACGACATTACATTGGGAATCGCCACGGAAGCGATTATCGCGATGATCGATATGACGATCATCAGTTCCATCAGGGTAAAGCCCTTTTCAGTTCTCATCGCGCTACCTCTCAGCTTTTCTGAAGAAGCGTTATTGTGGCAGTTGTCTCTCAGAGTGCAAGGGAAAGCCCAAGACATATGCTCTTGGTTTGCCTGCCCGAAGCGCTCAGACATCTCCCACGCAGCAAAAACCGAACCCATTGGGCGGGAATCGGTCCAAATGGCAGTGGGTCGGCTTCTTGACACTTGCGGCAATGAGTTATAGTACCCACAAGGAGGCCTTATGCGTTTGTTTCCACTCAGGGCTCTGTTGTTGGTCGCGATTGTCCTGCTTGTTTCCTGCGGTCCTAAGACTTCCGGCCCGGAGAAGTATATTCCCACCGGCAGTGTGGAGAAGGGCCGGAAGCTGTATGCCGAGAATAAGGCAGTACAAGCGCAAGCTGAGTTCACCGCCGCCCTGAAGGCGGATCCGGACGAGCCTATGGCGCATTACTATCTTGGGTTGATCAACCTCGACGCCGGGAGAATTCCCGAGGCTCGTGCCCATTTTGTTCGCACTCTTGAATTGAGCCCCTCCACCGATTTCTGCCGGGCCATCCAGGAAGTAATGCTCGTAGATAACTCACGGATTCTCGGGTCCGGCAAGGGCTTCTGGCTTATGCCCAATTGGCTGAACGAGAAAGATGCGCTCGCACTCGTGATTATGAACGACACTGACGGCGACGGCGTGGTCACACATATCGACAACGCCAACATCGCGAAAGTAAACGCCCAGTCACGCAACACCGAAGTTCTGGTATCCGATTCGTCGGTAAATGGTCCTCCGATGGCCGACGCCGCCGGAGCCCGCTTTGTCTTTGCCTCAGCACGTTCTGACACCGATCGCGACGGGGCAATCAGTTACAAGGACAACGCCGGAATATATCTGTGTGACCTGGCCGGGAGAACTGAGCGAAAGATCGTCGACGATTCGTTCGCAAATGTCGACCCTTGCTTCTCAGCAGACGGGAAGTCCGTGTTCTTTGCCTCCATCAGGCTTGACACGAATGGCGACGGTGCGATCGACATTTCCGACAACTACGCCCTTTACCTCTTCGACTTGTTGACCGGCGAAACGAAAAAGGTCAACGCAATGCCCGGCGATTGCAGAAGGCCGATGGCTGCGCAGGATAGCGAGTGGTTGTACTTCTGGGCCGTTGGGGAGGATACGAATGGCGATGGCGCCATCAACTCAGCGGATCGGGGAGGTCTGTACAGATATTCCCTGAAGAATCCTGCAGTGGAAACCGTGCTTGGATGGAAGAACGGCATTTCCTGCAGCAACATCTCCCTGCGGGGAGACAAAATGGCAATTGTTATGGATCCCTGGCCCGGGGAAGGGATCACCTATGCACAGGCAGAGAAGGAAAATCCGAAGCAGTACGGAGTCGGCGTCTATATGCTCAACCTCGTATCCAATGTCCGAAGCAAGGTGATTGCTGCTTCGGCAGACATTCCCTCTCAGCCAGCTCTTTCGCCTGACGGCCATACGATCGCTTTCCAGAGGAGCAACCAGGAGGGCACGTATTTCGCGTGCTATTACTACGACACGGACAAGCCGTATCTGACGGCGGCAGAATTGATACAGATCCTGAAGTCGTGGTAATTCAGACAGGTGGTTGATCGAAAATCGGACGTGCCCGGATAGCGATATCCGGGCCGATCATTTCTGTTCTGAAATCCTCAAGTCTGACCGCTTTCGGAATCTCCAATCGGCCTCTCCCGCCCACCGGGTTCAGCCCGTCCTTCCCGCCAAGCACTTTGGGTGCGACTATTACAAGCAACTCGTCCACGAGGCATTCATCGAAAAACCGGCCGTGTACGGAAGAACCGCCCTCCACAAGCAGTGAGTAGAGTTTCCTTGCCGCAAGGCAGGCCAGGATTTCGCCTATGCGCAGCCCTCCTGAACTGTCGGCGACCAGTTCGACCACTTCGGCCCCTTGCGCGCTCAACAGACTCTTCTGCTCGGGATTTGCTCCGGTCCTGCACAAGACTATCGTCGGCATGTCTGCAGTTGGGTTCGCAACGTGACTCCATAAAGGGGTCTTCAGGTCCGGATCCACAACGACCCTCGTCGGATGGCGGAATCCGGCTGCACGGCAATTCAATCGGGGATTGTCGCTAAGAACAGTGCCGATCCCCACCAGCACGGCATCCATTTGGTGTCTGAGTTTATGGAGAAGGATCGAGATCTCGGTTCCTGATATCTCTCCCGGATGCCTGCTGGCAGGCGCAATCAGCCCGTCAGCGGTCATCGCCCACTTCGCCATGACAAAGGGCCTGCCGGTTTTCTGGAAATGGCGCAGCCCTTTGAGCAGCCATTCGGCCTCGTTTTCAAGCAATCCGCTCTCAACCTGTACTCCGGCGCTCTTGAGCATACTCATACCGCGATCCTGACCGGGCTCAGGATGCAGAACTGCAACGACCACGCGCGCGATTCCGGCCTTGATCAGCATTTCCGCGCAGGACGGGTTTCGCTTGCCCTCGAACGGGCAACAAGGCTCAAGTGTAACGTAGATGGTTGCCCCGTCAGCTCGATAATTCAGGGCTTTCAGCGCCATGTTCTCCGCATGGGGGTGGACATAGGACTCGTGAAATCCCTCGGAGATGATCTTGCCATCGCGCACAATAACTGCACCGACGCGGGGGTTCGGATATGGCGGTTTGAGCGGCCTGTAGGCGTTTTCTATCGCCCGCTCCATCATCATTCGGTCGAAATCGGTAAACATAGGTACAATTCTATTGCGAGTTTCCCGTCTTACCAATGGAGGGATGGCACTTATGGAACAAGGCGCGAGCCTCACACGTTTCGTGGTTGGCACGGCCGGTCATATCGACCACGGCAAGAGCACTCTTGTCCGCAGGCTGACGGGCATTGACCCGGACAGGCTTGAGGAGGAGAAGCAGCGTGGAATGACCATCGACATTGGCTTTGCTCACATTAAGCTCCCCGACGGTCGAATCATCGGGTTCATTGATGTGCCCGGGCACGAGCGGTTCGTGAAGAATATGGTGGCGGGAGCGACAGCGGTCGCGGCCGTCATGCTTGTCATTGCAGCCGACGATTCGGTAATGCCCCAGACTCGCGAACATCTCGCGGTATTGCGTTTTCTCGACATCAGGGAAGGGCTCGTGGCGCTGACAAAGTGCGATCTGGTTGACGACGAAACGCTGCAACTGGTGCGAATGGATATCCAGTCCTTCGTCAAAGGGACCTTTCTCGAGAACAAGCCGATTATCCCTGTTTCAGCGGTGACAGGGCAGGGCATTCCCGAACTGGTCGCGGAGATTGACGCGATGAGCCGCCGATCGGTGGACCGCGCGGCGCGCGGGGTGTTCAGGCTGCCGATCCAGAGAGTCTTCTCAAGCGCGGGCTTCGGCACGGTAGTCACCGGCGTTCCATCGTCTGGAAAGCTGAAAATCGGCGACACGGTCGAGATCAGGCCGGGAGGGAAAAGAGGCCGGGTGCGCGGGCTTCAGGCATACCATCGTGATGTCGATGAAGTCATTGCGGGGCATTCGTCGGCCGTAAATATCGCCGATCTGCACAAAGACGATGTCGTCCGCGGAATGGTCGTTGGCACGCCGGGGTATCTGAACGAGGCTGCGGATTTCGAGGTACATCTCACTTTTCTTCCACCCGCTCCGGAGATTAGGCTCAAGGACTTTGCGGAAATCACCTTCCACGCAGGCGCATCCGAGGAAAGCGGCAAAATCGCCCTCTTCGGCGGAGCGAAATCTCTCGGCGCCGGGGAAGAAGCATTCGCACAAATACGCCTGGATCACCCGGTAGCCGTTTGGCCGGGAATGAGGTTCATCATACGAAGGCCATCTCCCGCTGATACTCTTGGAGGCGGCGTCGTTTTGAGTGCAACCGGGGTGCGCCCGAAGCGCTCAAGCCCCGAAGTGGTTTCATTCTGCGAGAAGAGAAAAGCGGCAGTCTCGGACCCTGAGGCTCTGGCTGGATTGTTCATCGAGGAAGCCGATCTCAAGCCGGTTTCGTTCGATCGGATTTGCGCAGAGACTGGTCTGTTGCCGATTGAACTGAAGCCGGTTCTCGACGCAGCCATTTCCGAAGGGAGAATTGCGGAAGTCGGTAAGGGGCAGTTTGCGGCAGCCTGTAATTTGTCTCGGGCCGCGGAACTGCTGTGCGATTCCGTGGAGAAGCTGCACCAGGAGAAACCCCTCAGCTTCCATTTCGAGTTGAGCGCGTTGCGTTCATCCTACCCAATGGAGGACGTTGTTTTCGACGAAGCAATTCGCATTCTCACAAGGTCAGGCAGAATTGAATCGTCAGATGGCAAAGTCAGGAAATCCGGCTATGCGCCTCCCCTTTCGCGCAAACAAGTCGCGCACATTGAACGTCTGACGTCTGAACTCCGAGCGGATCCATATGACGCCCACAAGCCTCACGTTGTCGCAGAGAAGTGGGGAGTTCCGGCCGGTGAACTCGATGAAATCTACCGTGTGCTGATTCAGCAGGGAGAAATCGTACAACTGCCGGACGGTGTTTACCTTCTGAAGGGCGCGGTCGAAGAGGCGGAACGAAGGTTGAGGAAGTTCTTTGAGTCGAGCGATGTGTTGCGCTCGGGCGATTTTAAGGATATAATCAATTCAGCACGCAAGACAGCGATCGCGCTCTTGGATCACTTTGAGAAAACAGGAGTTACGATCAGGAGAGGTAACGAGCATTCGCTTCGGAAGTTCGGCGGAAAGAGCAAGAACTGAGCGAGCGAGAGAAATGAAAGCGGCCGTGTGCTCGGTGTTGGTGTTGGCCCTCTTGGCGCCATTAGCCATTGTCCGCGGAGAGGATCCCCCTCCGCGGCCGAAGAGCTTCAGGGTCGACTTGAGTGAAGGGCTTGGATATTGGTGCTATGTTCCCGAGCCCTGCAAGACGGGAGGAGACTGCGGCGTATTGCTCATTCTCGATTCGGAAGGTACTGAGCCCGCAAGGATGCTTGCCCGTTTCACAGGGGCTTACAACGATGGACGCAACTACCTGGCTGAGATGAAGTGGATTGGGATAGCTCCCGAATCGCGGGAAGGAAAGTGGCGACCGAATGACGTCACACCGATGAAGGCGCTGACGGACGTCATTGGCAAATATGCAATCAACATGCAGCGAATCCACGTCTGGGGCTTTGAGGGCGGAGGAGGAGTAGCCGCGATGCTCGGGTACAGCAGGCCGGACATCTTCAAGACCGTCGTCACGTTTGCCTCCTCCATAGGCGAGATAGACCCGGGGCTCCTCAAAAAGCACCCTCAGAAGCGTGTATATATGGTCATGGGTGAAAAAGACAAGGCACTGAAACAAGCAGACAAGGCGATGAAGGTCATCAAGAAGGCGGGAGGGCGGTATGCTCGCCTTCGGAGCGTTTCCGGCATGGATGCTGCCATTCCAATCGACTGCGAGCTACCCGCGTTGTCCAGTTGGTATGAGGCCATGGACTGCGGCTTTGATTATGCTGAGGCCCTTGACGAAGCCACTCGCAAGCTCACGATATCTGTCGAGGATGCCATTCGCATCGTTGCCGATGTGGAAAAACACCCTCGCGAAGACGAATTCTGGCTGGAGCTGGCGCATGTCAAGGAGTGCATCAATCGAAAGGGCGAAACCAACCTCATCGCACTGCTCGCAAAGGCTCAGAGCGCCCCTGAAGAGGTCAAGATGAAGCTGCTCGAAATCGAGAAGATATTTGCCGGCTATCCGGTTGCCATTCGAGCTCAAGAAGAACTCAAGAAGCTCTCTGCCCCAGTTCCGTCCACTTCGCCGTCGCAACCGCCAGGGAAGATCGAAACTCCGGTAGCCACGCCAACTCCAAAATGACCCGCTGTCCTTCAAAAATGAGCGATTCGGCTAACGTGAGCGTCTGCCAATAGTACTATCATCAAAAGGAGGCGCCATGCGCAGAATCCTCTTAGCCATCTCCGTCCTCTCGATGTTGGCCGCCTGCGTCGGCTCGTCGGCTGTTGCCGAGGACAAGGAGACCCAAAAGGGCAGATTCAAAGTCGATATGGCATCGAGTTACTACTGGTGCTACGTGCCTGAGAAGTACAACGGCGACGGCACCACGGGCGTCATCCTTGTCATGCATGGCTCAGGTGGAACAGCGGACGGAATGTTGAGTTGCTTCATGTACAAAGACGGAGGAGGCACTTACCTCGACGAGAACAACTACATATGCATCTGTCCGAAGAGCGTCAGGTTGGAGGGCTGGGAGGAGAAAGATCCGTTGCCGATGACCGCACTCAACGACGTCATGGCGAAGTACAAGGTCGACAAGAAGCGGATCCACATATTCGGGTTCTCGAACGGCGGATTCTTCACCAGTTGGCAGTACTACGAGAGATTGGATCTGTTCCGCACGGGAGTCATTGCGGCTGCCTTCCTCGTCTATGCGAACATGGCCACGGTCAAGAAGAACCCCAACAAGCCGATGTTCTTCATCTTTGGGGAGAAGGATCCGAACAGGCAGGGAGCAGAACAGAACTACGACCAGTTAATCTCTTTCGGCTCGAAATACGTGCGTAAGTTCATGATGGAGGGCGAAGAGCACAACATTCCCTTCCAGAAGGAGTTCCCGCGTCTGTTCAAATGGTACACGGCTATGGAAAGTGGCTACGACTACGCCGCTGCGCTGGAAAAGGCCGCTAAGGCGGTTAAGGCCAAGATCGAGTCCGCAATGGAGCTTGTTGCAGAGGTCGAGAAGCACCCGGAAGAGGATGTGTTCTGGGAGCAGTTGGCCAGGATAAAGAAGGAGATTAACGATGCTGGCGAGAAGAGGCTCAAGTCGCTGATCTCGATGTATAAGCCGAAACCCGAGGATCTGATCAAGCGGCTCAAGGAATTCGAGGAGCGCTTTAAGGGATACCCCGTGGCTGACAAGGCAAAAGAGGAACGCGAGAAAGCGGAAGCTGCGGTCAAGCCTGCCGGCTAATCGAAGTACTCTTTCAGTGCCTCGTCCCATCTGCCCTGTATCTTCATGATGTTCTCGATAACCTCGCGGAGGGCACCGTGCCCGCCAGTGGACGAGAGCACGATATCCGCCGACTCGCGTACTTCTCCCGTGGCATTCATGACCGCAAAGGACACGGCAACGCGCTTCATCGCCCGGATGTCAGGCAGATCGTCGCCGAGGAACGCGGTCTCGTCCGGGGAAATGTCAGCCTGCTTGCACACATCGAGAATGTCCGCAGCCTTGTCTTTCGATCCGAAGACAACCCGAAAGCAA
>JBAZOJ010000170.1:0-8139 GCA_041648755.1 Candidatus Brocadiia bacterium | reverse complement strand
CTATTCCCGGCAAGTGCTGCCTTCGACGGCAAGCTGGTTGTTTGGGGCAGGCGCTGGGTGAACGTCCTTGACTGCAGAACCGGCAAATTCCAGTTCCCTGCCTGCACCGGTCCCGCTTCATATGCCTATTTCGCTATGGCTCAGGGAGTGTCGCAATGTTGCTGGCTCGATCTAAGAAACGCGGTGATCTGGGACTACGCTGCCGACAGGACCTTCTCCATCCCTCTTCCGCCTGATCTGCAGGCCGAACGGGTGTGGTATAATCCTGCACTTCCGGGCTTCGTCGTTGAGTTCGAACAGGCGGCGGTAGCCCCTATGAGCATGCGCCTCGTGGATGGAGGACAGCCTTTCGTATTCCGAGGCTCGGTGGGCTCTGGATACTGGCCGGAGGGGCTCGTTGAACCCAATTCCTGCTCGATCAGTTTTCCCTGGCCGCCAACTTCGTGGCCGGGAACTAATGATCTGATGCCTTTCCGCCGAGTGTATTTCGCCGGCGAGGTGTTTCGTCTGGAAGATGGTGTGGTTGTTCGGTACGCGGCCGGCGGCGCCAAGGATGCTTTTGCTACCCCCGCACCCGTTGAGCATTACGCCCCAGTGACCGAGACGGTAATCCTGGCCGACAAGAACCTTGTCAACCTCGCCGGGAGAGTCCTGCCTGTCGGCAAATGCTACGCAATGCCGCAAGCTCTGATCTACACAGATCCGGTGCATAACAAGTGGGTGAGGCTCGGGAAAGACGGCAGCTTTGCGCAGATCACAATGTGCGAAGATGCCTACTTCACGGCCGACCTGGCCGGAACCGGCAACTGCGTAATCTTCTGCTGGGGAATGGATGACCTCCTCCTGTGCAAGTGGCAGCCGCGCGAGCCCGATGCGACCGACCGGCAGATCGCGGGCTTCCTGGGATGGGGGGAGTGAGGCTCCGGCCAGAAAGCGAGGAGATGGAAGAATGATGCTGCGGAATCGGATCCTGCTACTGCTTTCCATCGCAATCATCGCCATCCTGGCGGTGATGGCCGCGGCCTATCTTTCATTGAGCCCGCGGCCGGTTCCTACTCCGAAGGCTGGAGAGAGTGTTTCTCCGTCACCTCAGCCTTCCACGGCCTTCACCAAACCAAAGTGGTTCCCCATCGAAGACTGTGCGGTCGGCGTGGAGATGAAGAAGCAGACACCGGAAGCATACGCCCTGCTCACATCACAGAGCTGTGTGAAGCCCTGGGGTTTTTCGATTAATCGGGAGAGTCCGTGTAATTCGGGGATTCTTCCCGACGGCTCGTTCGTAACTGGTCAATACTGTTACGACGCAGCGGACGGTGTGTGCCGCTGGAGGTGTCCCATCACCGATGAAGATGACTACTCGATGTACCTCGATGCCGGGCGGAATGTAGGATATTACCGTGTGGCCAAGTCGCTCTACCGCGCGGATTTCGCCAAGCGTGAATGGGCGCTCGTGACTAATCTGGCGGACCTCGTCATCCCCTCGGAGATCTCTTCGCTTGGGGAAGTTGAGATCGAGCACTGGCGCCTCCTCCTCGTCAGGAACGGGAGCGCGTACTTCTCCACCGGTTACGCGACTGGCACAGCAGTCCTGAAACTGGAGCTTGAGGCCAAATCGATTACGCTGTGGGACATTGTTTCCAGCGAAGGTCCTTCACTGGACGATGCGGATCCGCTTGCCCCGGATTCGTATCTTTGCCAGTTCAGCACTTCGCGGGCTTTTGGCCCGCCGAGCCCGGCTGTTGTCATCAGGGACTTGTCGCGTCCCGGTGTGCCCCTTCTCGAGGCCAAAGCGTCTTTCTGTTCGCTGCGTTCGTCTGACGGGCACATTTTCCTCTCGAACGAAGAGGATAATCCTGTGTTGGTTGAGATGGCGCCAGGCCCATCCGGATATACCGAAGTCGGCAGATACGGGATTCCCGACACTCCGGTATGGCTGCAGTTCGACGCGGAATTCGCGTACTTCTGGCCCGGGTGGGATACCGGCCAGAGGTACTATACGTTTCGCCTGCCCGGAATGGAAAGAGTGGGGGCACTTGCTACGCAAGGGTTCTTTCCGGTAGGCGTGCTCTTCGGAGGCAGGGCGCTTGTGCAGGACCGCGGCTGGGTGAACGTTCTTGACTGGAAGACCGGCCAGTTCCAATTCCCTGCCTGCACGGGCTCTTTCGCTTACACCGCTTTTGCACTGGCCGGGGGAACGACCATCTGCTGCTGGCTCGATCGTAACAAGGCACAGATCTGGGACTACGCCACCGACGAGATCTTCTCGATCCCTCTTCCGCCTGATCTGCAGGCCGAACGGGTGTGGTACAATCCTGCTCTTCCGGGCTTCGTCGTCGAGATGGAAAACAATAGCTCTCAACTGGACATCCGCCTGATCGAGGGGGAGCAACCCGCCACATCCCTCGGCCCGGCAACCCGCAAACCCGATTCACAGGTTCTGGTGGAGCACGACTGCTGCTCGATGAATCTGCCACAGCCGCCGGCTCTCTGGCCGGGAACCACAGAAGAGACACCATCCCGCGGCGTCTTCTTGGCCGGCAAGGTGTTCCGTCTGGAAAATGGCGCTGTATTGCGGTATGCCGCCGGCGGTGGTAAGGAGGCTTTCGCTGCTCCCGCACCTGTCGAGCATTACGCTCCAGTGACCGAGACGGTAATCCTGGCCGACAAGAACCTGGTCAACCTCGCCGGAAAAGTCCTGGCTGTCGGCGAGTGCTACGCAATGCCCGAAGCCCTGATCTACACAGATCCGGTGCATAACAAGTGGGTGAGGCTCGGGAAGGACGGCAGTTTCCATCAGATCACCAAACCTGACGCGGAGCGATACCCGCACTTTGTTGCCGATATCGCTGGAACCGGCGACTGCGTAATCTCCTGGGGACTCATGGATGACCTCCTTCTGTGCAAGTGGCAGCCGCGCGAACCCGATGAGACCGACCGGCAGATCGCCGACTTCCTGGGCTGGGGGAAGTGAGCCGTTGGCCCAAAGTATGGAGAAGAGAGGTAATATGCCGCGTGACCGATTCCTGGTGCTGTTTTCTTTCGCCGTCCTTGCGGTAATCACCGCGGGGTACCTTGCACAGGGCCCGCGGCCGATTCCTACTCCGAAGGCTGGAGCGGGTATTTCCCCATTTCCTCAGGCACCTTCGGCATTCACTGAGCCCAAGTGGTTTCCGATAACTGACTGTGCGGCCGGCGTGGAGATGAAGAAGCAGACACCGGAAGCATTCGCCCTGCTCACCTCGCAGAGCTGTGTGAAACGCGCTCATGCCCCTTTCGAAATGCAGAATCCATGTATTGCGGGCGCCCTTCCCGACGGCTCGTTCGTTTATGGAACGGACCTCTTCGATGCCTCGGATGGAATCTGCCGTTGGAGATGTCCCATCGCCGATGACGCGCAGTATTCGATGTACCTCGATGCGGGGCGTAAGGTTGGATATTACTACGTGTCGAAGTCGCTCTACCGCGCGGATTTCGCCATCCGTAAATGGGCGCTCGTGGCTGGTTTGGAGGATCTCGTCATCCCTTCGCAGATTTCTGCTCTTGGAAAAGTCGAACTCGACCGATGGCATCTGCTGCTCGTCAGATCAGGCTGCGCCTACTTCACCGGCCATTGTGATAAAGGCAACATGGTACTGAAACTGGAAATGGCGACCAATTCGCTCTCGCTGTTGGATTTGGTCAACTCCCGGGAAGGTGTCTGCCTGGAAGACGGCGTTATGCTCGCCCAAGATTCAGATCTCTACCAAATGGTCACTCCCACGGCTTCTGGCCCGGAGTTCCCGGTGATCGTCGTCAGGGACCTCTCCCGCCCCGGTGTGTCCATACTCGACGCCAGAGCGTCCTTCTGTACGCTCCGCTCGTCAGACAAGCACCTTTTCGTTTCGTACGACATCGAGGAAAAGGAGTTGGTGGAACTGGCACCGGATTCCACTGGATACTCCGAGGTGAGACGACTGAAGGTTCAGAGCATCCCTGATTGGATGCAGTTCGATGGAAGACACGCGTATTTTTGGCCCAAGTCAGCCCAAGGTTGTTTCTGCGACGTCATGCGACTGCCCGGGCTGGAAATCGAGGACTCGCACGATGCCCGTGATTTGTTCCCAGCCGGGGCCGCGTTCGGCAGTTGGCAGGTAGTATGGAACCGCGACTGGGTGAACGCATATGACTGCAAGACCGGCCAACTCAAGTTTCCTGCCTGCAGCGGGTACTTCTCGGACCCCCGTTTTGCGTTGGCGGAAGGAGCGGACACATGCTGCTGGCTCGATCGAAACAAGGCACAGATTTGGGATTATACCGCCGATAGAGCCTTCGCAATCCCTCTTCCCCCGGAACTGCAGGCAGACAGCCTGTGGTACAATTCTGCTCTTCCAGGCTTCGTAATTGGGTTCGAAGACAAAGCCCCCGATCTGAACATCCGCCTGATAGAAGGGCGGCAGCCTCTGGTTTTCCGAGGCTCGGTAAGCTCTGAACGCTGTCCCGAGGGAATGGCAGAACCCTACACGTGCTCGCTCGGATTCACACAGCCTCCGACTTCATGGCCGGGAACTGCCGATGAGACGCCTTTTCGCGGCGTGTACTTCGCCGAGAAGGTTTTCCGCTTGGAGGATGGCGTTGTTGTGCGGTACGCCGCCAACGGTGGCAAGCATGCTTTTACTACTCCAGCCCCGGTTGAGCATTACGCCCCTGTGACCGAGACGGTTATCCTGGCCGACAAGAACCTTGTCAACCTCGCCGGGAAAGTCCTGCCTGTCGGCGAATGCTTCGCAATGCCCGAAGCCCTGATCTACGAAGATCCGGTGCATAACAAGTGGGTGAGGCTCGGGAAAGATGGCAGCTTCGCACAGGTCACTATGTCCAGCTACAGAGATTTCACTGCTGACCTGGCAGGAACCGGCAACTGCGTCATCTGCTGCGATGAGGATTTTCTCCTGTGCAAATGGCAGCCGCGCGAGCCCGATGAGACCGACCGGCAGATCGCAGCCTTCCTGGGCTGGGGGAAGTGAGCGTCCGGGCCCAAAGTATGGAGAAGAGAGGTAATATGCCGCGTGACCGATTCCTGGTGCTGTTTTCTTTCGCCGTCCTTGCGGTAATCACCGCGGGGTACCTTGCATTGGGCCCGCGGCCGGTTCAGACTCCGAAGGCGGGAGAGAGTGTTTCTCCGTCTCCTCAGCCTTCCACGGCCTTCGCCAAACCAAAGTGGTTCCCCATCGAAGACTGTGCCGCCGGAGTGGAGATGAAGAAGCAGACACCGGAAGCGTTAGCCTTCCTGACAACGCAGTGCTGCAACATGTTTGACCACGGTCCGGATTATTGGTCGAGGGAAACCTGTGCCGCCGGCATTCTGCCGAGTGGCTCATTCGTCTACGGGCGTGGCTGCTACGATGCTGCTGACGGAGTCTGCCGTTGGGCATTCACTGCCGATCTGGAGGCAGACTATACGATGTACCTGGACGCCCCGAAGAGCATCGGGTACTACCTCGCCTCGAAGACGCTCTACCGGGCGGATTTTGCTGCCAGGCAGTGGAAGGTTCTTGGCAAGCTCGATGAAGCGCGCTTTCAAGAGGATGTTCCGGAATCCGTTCGCACGGACCTCAGCGAATGGAAACTCCTGCTCGTCAGGGAGAACACTGCGTACTTCACCCATACGGCGAAGATCGAAGATGACTACTTCCTGATCGTGCTCAAGCTGGACCAGGCCACGAACGCATTCGCGATGGTGGACAAGATCGGCGACTATCCCGAACAGAACCTCGAACCCACATTGCCCCCGAAACCCGAGGAAGACCGCGGAATGGTCCGGCCCGATCAGGCCGATCCTGTCGCGCCGGATTCCTCTCTCTATCGGATGGGTAACGTAAGGCTGCACGGCCAGGATCCATACTTCCTGCTCATCAGGGATCTCGAGCGTCCGGGCGTGGACCTGTTCGTCGGCAGAGCGGAGTTCTGCGCGTTGCGCCCTTCCGACAAGCACCTGTTCATCTCCTATGAGATTGATGAGAGACAGATAGTCGAGTTCGCCCCCGGGAAGGATGGCTACTCGGAAGTCCGGCGGTTCCGGTCATCAGGAATCCCGCTGGCGATGAGCTTCGACGGGAATGCCGCATACCTCTGGCAGCGGTTCGGTAAACACAAGTTCTGCGATGTCTTCGGGCTGCCGACCATGGAGTTCAGGCGGTCAACCAATTCCGGCCCTTTTTGGCCGGTTGGCGCAACGTCCGGCCGACAGCAGGTCGTGGCGGACTCCCGCATCGTGAATGTGCTCGACTGCGAAAGCGGGAAGCCGAAATTCCCAAGACGAATGGGCTGGTCCGGCGACCCATGGTTTTCTCTGGCTTGGGGAACTACCATCTGCTGCTGGATCGACCAGAACTCCGTGACTGTCTGGGACTTCGCTGCCGGCAAGGTGCAGTCCATAGAGCTTCCTGAGTACGTCGATGCCGCCCGCGTGTCATACGTTCAGGGACTCCCGGGCTTCGCACTTTCACCGAGCGAGGGTGCAGCCAGATGGTTCATTCGCCTGCTGCCAGGACAATCACCTATGCTTATCTTCGCCCCCTTGGGCTACTCAGACGAGCCGGCGGGGCTGCATTATCCATACTTAAGTAGCGCCTGCTTCGAGAAACGGCCGTACTTCTGGCCCGGCACGGACAAGGAAACGTCTTCCGATGGCGTGTACTTCGCAGGTAGGATCTTCTCCCTGAGTGATGGCGTGGTGGAGGTATGTGACGCCGCAAATAACCCGACCCCCTTCACGACTCCCGAGCCCGTCAAGGAGTTTTCCCCGGTAACTGAGTCTGTCATCCTCGCAGACAAGGGCCTCGTCGATCTCGAAGGGAAGGTACTTCCTGTCGGCATATGCTACACAATGCCGGAAGCTCTTATCTACGCAGACCCGGTGCACAGCAAGTGGGTGAGGCTCGGACATGATGGCAGCTTCGCGCAGATCACGATGTCCGACGATGCAAGCTTCATAGCCGATCTGGCAGGGACGGGCAATTGCGTTATCTGTTGGGAATGGGAAGACCTTCTTCTCTGCAAATGGCAGCCGCGCGAGCCCGATGAGACCGACCGGAAGATCGCCGGATTCCTGGGCTGGGGCAAGTGAGCCGTCGGGCCAATCCTCGCCCAGCGCAACCCCACAAACAGCAAAACGGCGGGCCCAGTGGCCCGCCGTTTTCTTTGGTCCGGTCAGCGTCGGGATCAGGAAATTTTGGCGCGGATGATGTCTTCGAGGTTCGGGTGGCCGATTTCCTCGAGCTCGTAGTTCACGCGGAAAGACGGATGCTTGATCTTGACGATACGGGCCAGGTCAATCGGTGTCGCCACGATGACGGCATCGCACGGCGTGTTGTTGATGGTCTGCTCAAGGTCCTTGATCTGCTTGTCGGAATATCCCATGCAGGGCAGCAGCTCGCCGGTGTTGGGGTACTTGCGGAAAGTGTCGGCGATGGTGTCAACGGCCCACTTGCGCGGGTCGACGGGGATCGCGCCCATCTTCTGAGCGAACACGATGCCAGCGCCGTACTTCATCTCGCCGTGGGTTAGCGTGGGGCCGTCCTCGATCACAAGGACTTTCTTGCCCTTCAGGCTGCCAGCGTTCTCGGCCGTAACGGGCGAATTTGCCTCGATGACAGTCGCTGTCGGGTTGTACTTGCGGGCATTGGCCTTGATCGACTCGATGTTCTCGCGCTTGGCGGAGTCGCACTTGTTGATGACGATTACGGAAGCCATCGTGAAGTTCTCCCGGCCGGGGTAGTAGCTTAGCTCGTGGCCAGGCCTGTGCGGGTCGGCGACGCAGATGTGGATGTCCGGCACGTAGAACGGGGTATCGTTGTTTCCGCCGTCCCACAGGATGACGTCCGCTTCCTTTTCGGCTGCGCGCAGGATGTCGCCGTAGTCAACGCCTGCGTACACTACCGCGCCCTTCGCGATATGGGGCTCGTACTCTTCCATCTCCTCGATAGTGCACTTTGCCTTTTCCATATCGGCGATGGTGGCGAAGCGCTGGACACGCTGGGCGACGAGGTCGCCGTAGGGCATCGGGTGGCGGATGGCCACGGCCTTCTTGCCCATTGCGCGGAGGATCTCCACCACGCGGCGGGTGGTCTGTGACTTGCCGGAGCCGGTGCGATCCGATGA
>JBAZOJ010000169.1:0-8250 GCA_041648755.1 Candidatus Brocadiia bacterium | reverse complement strand
GAACGGCAACCCCACTCGGGTCAATACGTTCCAGTACGATGCCGCGGGCAACCTGACCTGCAAGACGGTAGATTCCGGAATGTACGAGGACTATTACTACGACACCGATAACCGGATGTACTACCAGGAAGTTGTGGATTCCGGCAACACCGTGTTGGGTTACCAGAGCTACACTTTCGATAACAACTCGCAGGTGGACAGCGACGTCACAACGGGCTGTTTCGGATCGTACAGCACGGCTTACACGTACGATTCCAGGCGGCTTCTGACCGCGGAAGTACGAACAGGTACAAACTCGTATAGCAAAGGGTATACTTATGACGGTATGTACTGCAGGACGCAGAAGATCGTCGGCGGAACCGCCACCAATTACACGTACAACGACCTTGGCCGGATAACCGCGGCCACGGGCGGCACGGCGTTCACCTGCGTCTACGATGATAACGGAAACCTGACCGCAAAGACAACCGGCCTGATAGTTGAGTCCTACTCCTTCGATTGGAAAAACAACCTTGTTCGCTACCAGAATTCGGACACCGCTGAGGATATGTACTACGGCTACGACATCGGCAGCACCCGCATAATCAAGGCGCGGCCCGAAGAGGGCGGCGGCACATACGATGTGTGCGCAGATATTTCCGGCTGGAAGCACTTCTTCCACAAAACCGCAGGAGATGGTTGGCTATACGCCGAGTCCGAAACCGACGGCGCCAATTGGTGGTGGACGACCCAATACACGCTCGACAACTACACCGGCATCGGTTTCATCGAGGGCGTGCAGACCGCGCGCACGGGCTTCCCCGTTGACATCTACAGCGGCACAGTTGACATTTGGGGCAACAACCGCGTGATGTACGACTCGTCAGGAACTGGTGTTCTGAATGCGGAGTACGATGATTTCGGCGTTGAGTCAAATTGGAGTGGCGGGTACGACCTTAGGGCAGCCATGGAATCGGAAAAGAACGAGGAAAATTCCCTGCTTTCTCGTCGGTCAGGGGCAGTTCCTACTGACTGCTCTGAGGGCATCACCCTAAATACGCCCTCTCTGGCCTATTCTTGCGCAGACTACATACCTCGCGATGGGTGGGGTCTCTCTTGGGAGCTATCTCGAAGATGGAGCGTGTCACCGGGAGCATTCCCGGCAGAGATGAGCCGCACGGGCGGAGGTTCGATCGGAAGCAGTTCAGCCTCCGCGATCTCTGGCAGTCCCGGAGCAGCGGTCCTCCCCATTGTCACGAATTTGCTCCTCGATATGCTCTTCAGATTTCACTTCTTTCTCTTCATCGGTGCGAATCCGATCTCATTCGCCCATCCCGTCGGGCATACCTTCGTCGGAGGTTTCATCACATGGGGCAACGGTTTTCGAGAAGGTGCAGATATGGGTGTTGTTGATATGAGGACTATCCACTGGTGGAGGTTTGACATGAGGATCGTCTCAGGTGCCAAGATCCAACAGGGAGGTGGGAGGCTTCCTGTCGAAGCGGATGCCCTTTACGAGACCAGGGAGGTTAACGCTGCAGGCTATTGGGAAGCATTCAACCAAGCAGCATGGTTCACGACGCACCCGCGCACCTACTGGGTTACTGCGAACGAACTTGATCCGAACGCCATGCAGAACTGCGCAACGGCTGCTTTGATCATATATAATGCAGGGCTTCATGCGGCTGGGAGAGATGGGCAGCGCATGCTACCTCGGGAAGGTCTTGATGCTTTTGGGAACCCGATTTCTCCCGCCGATGTTGCCAATATGATCGCAGAGCGAGCTGATTGAGAATAATGGCTGGAAACGCTACTCTTCGCATGTGCGCAGTTTTGTTGCTGGTGTTCTTCGTCCTGGTGACCTTTCAGTTTCCGGAAGCTGAAGAAGCCGAAATCCTTGAACGCCAGGGCATCAGTGTGCTTTCCTTCCTTGGGGTCTCGGGAGAAGACGGCGTGTTCCTCTGCGGATTTACGACAAGGGAGCGCATTATCCGTTTTCGATCGCTTGCGGAGGGAAAAGAGCAGATCCTGCGGGACGTGGAGCTTCCGAGACTCCCCGTTGCCGCCGCTGGAATGACGGACGGTCGAGTGCTTGTCCTGTTTTCGACCGGAGTGCTCTGGAAGTATGATATTGCTGCGAAGTCAGCATCTTCTTCGTCTGTGAGCAGACCGCGCACCATAGCCTGCTTTTGCGACGGTTACTTTGTCGCAGTATCCTCTTCGCGTGTATTGAAGATCACGAAGGATGGGGAGAAGCTCGATTTCGGGCCTGCCCCTTTCTTTCCCTCCGCTATCACAGCTTGCGATGCAAACAATGTCTTCCTTGTCTCTTCAGATGAACAAGCTGCTGCTGTCTATTCGCTCACACGACAAGAGGTCCTGGCAACACTCTATGGTCAACGGTTCTCGGTTGTCTGCAGAGGGCTTCTTTTTGCCGTGGTTCCCAAGGCGATGCTTCCTCCGACCGCCCTCACCAACGCCGTTTTCAAGTACCCCAAGACTGCCAGGGTTTATCTCCGGTGGGAGAACGATTCGCTTGTCAGCGTGGCGCTTCCCGAACGGTGCGTTCCGATGCCGCAGGATGTATTCTGCTATGTTCTCTCAAATGGGATAAGGGTGTTCAATTGCAGAGGCGAAGCCAAGCTCGTGGTTCCCGGGGTTCAGTGCGGCCAAGAAGATGAAAGGTACAGTGTCGGCGGCCCGATCATTACGTCAGTACCCCCGCTGGTGATACTTGATGACTTCGCTCTGTGGATCCAGAACGGCAGCGGTTCAGTGTCGAGATACTCCCTTCCTTCTGGGTTGGACTCACAGGGCCGTCCACTGGCGCAATTGGCTTCGGTCCGTGTCGAGAAGGACGGAAGTCTTGCCATGGCCTTTGCCGACGGGACAATCGTCACGAAATCCCCCGTGGGAGCCATTTCTCCGTATGCCCGCGTTCAGTTGGGCGGTCCACCATCCTGGGTGGCTGCCTTCGAGGATGGCTTCATATATTGCGCAGCAGGCCGCCTGATTTTTGCTGGACGCAACCGCGCTCCTCTGTTGTCGCCAGTGACCTTTCCCCCCGAGGGATTTGCATTCTACGAACCATCGGGGAATTATGTGGCCGTGGCGGTTCGTCGGGTCGTGGTACCAGAACAGGAAATAGTCAACTACGAAATCCGCGTTTACGGCCGTTCTTCCCTTTTCGCAGACCCCTCTCCTGAGGCAATCACTTCATTCGTTTGGCAATCCATGGGATGCGAAGGGGAAAGGCCCCTCCGAAACTGGATTCGATTCATAGACGGTTATCACGCGATATTCGAGAGCGTGAATAGGCAGGAATACAAGCTGCCAGGGAATGCAGGAGGAGGTCTGGCATATCCGTCGTTCTTCAGGAGCGTTAATCCGATAGCGCTTCATGGGATGATCCTCAACTCGGAGAAAACGGACGAAGGCGACAGGTACATTTCGCGCGTCTATGATGTCGCGCGAGGCTCTGACCGCTCTGTTGATGTTGCCTGGGCAATTGCGGACGCGCAAGTTGTGGCGCATCCGAATTCTCGGGGAATCATCGCGTTAGCTCCTGAAGGAAGCATATGCTTGATTGCCACCATCGCGACCGATGGAACACTTGGTGAGAAGAAAGCGCTCCTCCCCGATGGAGTTGCTGTCATCGCTGTCTCCGAAGGGAGCATCCGCTGTTTTTCAGCTATTGGCGGGGATCTTGGTCTGGTGAGACTTCCTTGACGCAGATCTGTTGCCGCATCGCCTCCGAGGTCTGCTTTTCACAGGCAACATCCTCCGAGGATTTGGTTCCGTGGCGGTCATGCTTGAAGAAAGTAACCATTGTCGATTCCTCCACCAACTGAGTTGTTGTTCCATCTCTGCACTTGGCGCCCATGACAAGTCAGCATCCAATCTTGCCTCGACGGACTGGCGGCGTTCGTCATCCATAGTGTCTCATGAACAGCCCTGCAGATGCTCTTCGGTCCGCGCCAGCACCTCCAAAGCAGGCTGTCTGCAAGACGATATTTGGCGGACCGGATTGCCTGAGACGACTCGGACTGCGGAACATTGCCACGCGAAAGCCAGCAAGGCTCGATCAAGCCGCTCAGGCGGAGCGCGACGAAGCGCAAAGCGCGAAGTCGGATGCACGGGGCTTTGGGTCGCAAGCTCTTATCCATATCCTTCGTTCTTGACATGTAATACCGTCTCCCCGTTGCGATACCACATATAGTTGCCGGGACACAGGGACTTCAGTAGCTTCGGCGTGAGTTCGGTCCAAGCGGAGGCCAGAGCCTCCTCGACCTCTTCGAGAGTCAAGTACAGTCTGTTGTGGCATGTGTATCTGTGAAGCCACTGTCACAGGCGTTCTACAGGATTGAGCTCAGGAGAGTCTGGAGGCAGAAGACAAGCTCTTTCCCTGCTGCCCGGATGCCCCACGCTTTTCCCAGTTGCCCTTGACACCCGTTCCGTCAGGTAGTATCATCTCATGACTTGTTGCGGGAGCAATGATGACCAAGATAAAGATGGGTAGTTACAACATACTCATAACGGGCCTGCTCACGTGGGCTCTGGCTATCTGGCTTGCGAAAGTGCTGGATAGTATGGTTGTGTCTCCCAGGGATTTTGGTCCCGCGCTTGTATGGGCGCTGGGATTCGTCGGCTTGCCTATACTGATAGGCCGTCTGCTCGTTTGGCACGATTTGTCGAGCCTTGGTTGTGCAGGGGCTCTCCTCGGGTTGCTTTTCGCATCGCTCGGATTCGCCCATTCCTGTGTCGCTGGTAATTTTTACCACGCAGCGGCATTTCTGGCGTTCTTCGCGGTTCCCGTTCTACTGCGATTGCTCATTGATTGGGCTCTTTCACCGTTCTTCGAATTCCACGAGTTGACGGCTGAAGACGGTCCCTTGGGGCGCTTCGAGCAGTGGATCAGAAGGAAGTGGCGCCAGTCCGGCGACGCGAAGAGCAATGCACAATGATGAATGGCCGAGGCCAGTCCGTCGTCCGTCGTCCGTCGCAGATCCAGCAGCCTCTGAAGCCAAGGCCGTAGCGTGGCCTTCAGACAAAAAGGGCGGCCATTGGCCGCCCCTGTGTTGGAAAATCGAGCGATCCAGCCTATTTGAACACGGTGTCGATCGCAGGCAGTTCGATATTGATGATTACGGCCTTGTCGGTCTTCTGAGTCTTCTCGGTCGCCGACAACTGGATTGGAAGGGCTCGCATCTGGGTTGCGATATCCGGCCTCTTGACGATACCGGCGAGCGTCTGCGCGATTGACTTCGCGTTCCGGTACTTGTTGGAGTACGGAGTCTTGAGCAATGCGTCCGTCAGGCTGAGCTTTACGCCCTGAGCCAGGAGGCTCGCCTGGTACCCGACGAATGCGCCGTATTCGGTTTCCTCGGCCTTGATTTCATCCATTCGCGGCACAAGCTTGTCCAAGGTCATCGAGAAGGGAAAATACAGTGTCTTGTTGGCGAAGTCGGGGGCCATGTTGTCCTCGGCAATAACGATGATCGTGTACTTCTTTAGCTGGGTGCGGAGCTTGTTCAGTTGCGGGCCCATATCCTTGAGCTTGGCGATGAAGGCTGCGGCCTTGAACCAGCCCACGCCCTCGCCGACGCGGATGTCCATCTTGAGTTCTTTCACCGTGAGGAGTATCTTGTTCGCCTCTTCCTTGGCGGCGAATAGCTTGTCGTACAGGTCGGGTATGGCCATCTGGTCACGCCGATAATCGATAGTTTCGTTGGCAGTCTTCTCGATGACGATGAACAAATCCTTAGTCTCGGTATTCTTGAAGACCACGATCAGACCGCCCATGTTCTTGACGCGGTCGAGACGCCCCTTGTCACCCATGAGGTCAGAAGTCTTGGCGACGAAGCCGAATGCGTCGCCGAGTGTATACAGGTCCACCGGCGCGATGACGGGCTCGATCTTCACCTTCGTATCAGCGAACAGTTTGTCGCAGGCTTTCTCAAGCTGCTTCTTTGCTGCTGCCAACGGATCATCTTCTCCCCCCGCTGGGCGGTACTGCCCAAGGGCAGCGAAGACGAGGATGAATGACACGGCTAACATGAACCTCATAACTACACCTCAACGATACTGTATCGAAGGTTAGGCTCCGGTCAAGATTTGTGCATGGAGCCCCGGCTATCGGTTAGACGGTTTTTCTTGCCGAACAGGGTAAAATGTGTTTGTCCCCCATTCCGGAGGTAAAGATGAAGGACCGTTTGCACCGCCTGCTTCGTAACACTGGCGCCGACTACGCAGAGATCAGGATCGAGGAGTCCCTGCGGACATCCATCTCCTTCACCGGCAAGGCGTTGGAGGACTGCAGCCAGTCGGTTTCCTATGGCGGAAACGTACGAGCCCTATTCAAGGGCGGCTGGGGATTTACCACCTTCAACTCGCTTGACGAGCTTGACGGCAAAGTGAAAAAAGCTGTAGAACACGCCATGAGCATCGGCATGCGGCGCAACGAGGAACTAACGCTCACGGTCGTGGATCCGGTTGTCGCTCACGTTCCCCTCGATGCCAAGCGCAATCCGGCCGACGTGCCGATCGCGCGCAAGGTTGAAATTGTCAAGGGTTACAACGATATCGTCCTCGGGTTCGACAAACGCATCACCACTTCGAACAGCCGGTACGGCGACAAGATCCGGAAGTTGGTGTACGCGAACAGCGATGGCGCATACGTAGTGACCGAGTCGCTCGATCTCTTCTGCGCCGTGATGCCGATGGTGCAAACCGGTGCGGGCACGTTCTTCGGGCGTGCATTCAATGGTTCCAGCAACGACTTCGGCGTGGTATTGGGCCTTGAATCGGACGTGGAGCAGGGCTGCCGCGATGCGATAGCCATATCGGAATCCCAGCAGGTCAAGGGAGGATCCTACACGGTCGTCATCGATCCCATGCTTGCGGGCGTTTTCATCCACGAGGCCTTTGGCCATCTGTCGGAAGGCGACAACGTCTATGAGGATCCGGGCCTTCAGAAGGTAATGGTGTTCGGCCGCGAGTTCGGTCCAAAGAGCCTGAACGTCGCCGATACCGGATTGGATGTCGGCACGCGCGGTCATATCGTGTACGATGACGAGGGCGTCCCCGCCGAAAGGACCGACCTGATACGCGAAGGCAAACTTGTCGGACGGCTCCACTCCCGCGAGACCGCGGCGAAGATGGGCGAACGCGCAACCGGCAACGCGCGGGCGATCGCCTACAGCTTCCCGCCGATTCCCCGCATGCGCAACACCGTGATCGAATCCGGGGACGTTCCGTTCGAAGATATGATCAAGGAAACCGCCCTTGGTATCTACGCTATCGGCGCCAGGGGAGGGGAGACCAACGGAGAGTTGTTCACCTTCTCGGCCGCGGATGGCTACATGATCCGCAACGGCAAGATAGCCGAACGCGTGCGCGATATCACCTTGACCGGCAATGTCTTCGACACCCTGAAGAACATCGACCGCATCGGGAACGACTACCACCTCCGCGATTCAGGCGGGGGCTGCGGAAAAGGCGGCCAGTTCCCATTGCCTGTCAGTCACGCTTCCCCGCATATCCGTATCCAGAACGTCGTGGTGGGAGGAAAGTAAATGGAACACAAAGATATCCTCGCCAGGGCCGCAAATGTCGCCGATTCGGCCGAGATTTACTCCACTCGTTCACAGAGCATCCGGGTCGGGTTCGAGAACAACTTCATCAAGGAATCCAGTTCGTCCGACCTGTCCGCGACCGGCGTGCGCGTCATCAAGGATGGCCGCATCGGGTTCTCGAGTTCATCCAAACCCGGTGACGGTTCTATCGCCGATATGGCCGCCGATTTGTCGCAGTTTGGAAAGCCCGTCAAGTTCGCTTTTCCGGGCCCCGGCACTGTCCAGCATTTGCCTCCCGACTCGGCGGGCTCGCCGCCGTCAGAAAGCGATGCCGTTTCAACCTGCGAAGGCGCGGTTGACAGCTTGCGCTCGCTTGGCGACGGCATCATGGCCTTCAGTGGAATCAGCAGCCACGAGGTGACCGGGAAACTGTTGAATACCGCGGGCTTCGAGGGCGAGCAAAGCCACTCCCGCATCTCCAGCTATTGCGGCCTTGTACAGAACAAGGAAGGTAATTTCCTCCAGTTGTTCGAGTCCAAAGTATCCCGATCCTTCGGGGGATTCGGGCCGATGATCTCGAAGGTCTCCGAGGACTACAGGCTGTGCGCAACGAACGAGAAACTCAAAACCCGGAAGTATCGCGTGCTCTTCACGCCCCGTGGCTTCTCGCACCTTCTCGGTGTGTTCTCCGCCTGCC
>JBAZOJ010000168.1:0-8355 GCA_041648755.1 Candidatus Brocadiia bacterium | reverse complement strand
CCCGAGGCAGCGCGTTTCTGTGGCCTGAGGATGAGTTGAGATGACGTTTGTGCGAAACCTAAGCAACAACACCGTCACGGCTCGCCGCTGCGCTACGCTTGCGGCTCACCGTGACGGTCTCGACCTTGCCGACAATTCAGTAGAATGTGTAAGCGATGTCCTGATACAGAACTGTAAGCGATCTACTGAGACAGAACATGGCAATGTGCCCCTACCATCCTCGATCACCAGAATTCCGTGAAAGTGGTTTGGCATAACAACAGACACGTCCAGTCGGATTCGCGGCCGGATCGCAGCGGTTCTGAACCACTCTTCCTTGACTACTTGCCCGAAAGCACTCAACTCCATCCCGTCGGCCGTGATTCTACCGAAGAGTTGTTGCCTGTCTCGCGTGCATATTGTCACGTAGTAGGCGCCGCTACCGGAATAATCGTACCCGGGCACACGGATTGACCGGCGATGATCCAGCATTGGATCAAATGTCATTGTGGCCTCTCTGTGTCTGCTGCCCCGAAACCGCGCACGTCTCATACCTACGGGCCAGCAAAAGCCGCAACTACTGGCTGAGAGAAGGTGTCCAATTCCTTCGTTGTCATTTCCTCACCCACGACACCCCCGGAATATCGAGCCTGGTCTGGTCGTCGATCGCCCATTTGACTCCGTCGTTCTTGAGTGCCAGCAAAGCCTGTTGCTGCCCTTCCGTCAGTCCCGACGACTCGTAGATGCACTGCGACTCGTCGATGTAGAGTGCTTTCTCATTCGGCCCAAGCGTTTCGGGACATGCGAGGTACACGAACTTGGTGGCATCGTGTACGTTAGGAGCGGAACTGTTGGAGAAATACTGGAACTTGTAACCGCCCTTGGGCGAGATGTGCATGAAGTGAGGAGTGAAATCGGTGGTTCCGCTGCCCCAATAATCCTGAGTCGCCTTTGTCTGGCTGTATGCGACTGCGGCAGAGCCGAATGACTTGCAGACTTGCATGGGAGCCACTTCGATAGGAGGATGATGACGGGTGCGGTAACGGAAGTCCGTCACATTACCCGCAATGATGACAAGCATGAGTTGAGAGATCGCGGTGATCGCTTCGGATCCGGAGGAGAATAACCTGCATCCATCCGACGCGACCGATGCGCAGGCAGCAATCGGAATGGCGAGTTCCTTCACTCTGTCCTGCGAAGGCATTGCCGCAGCGATTTCCTCGCCTTTATCGCCTGCTCCGGCGATGCCGTTGACGAGCAGCAGATAATACTGCTCTGTAATGGAGCGGAGATTAGCAAAAGCAACGATCTGCGGCTTCCTTTTGAGCATTGGGGGGATCGTGGACGCAAAATCCGCGTTCTCAGGCAACCCGGCAGCCTTGCTGGTCAACTGGTTCTTCAGCGTAAGGACCGGCCCGTACAACAGCCAGCCTTCCTTTACAGCAAAGGCCATCGTGCCGATTTCACGGGGCAGATCCAGAAAATCCCTCACCTGCGGCCGATAGGGGAACAAGGTCGCGCCGCCATACTCCATCGGGTCTCCCAGGGCCTCGTTCTCAGCCATTACCAAGCTTTTGAACCACTGCAGTGCAGCCGGGGTATCCTTGAGTTGCACTGCGATCATCCCGGTGGGTATGCCGCTCCGGGCTACTATACCCAACGCGACTTCATTGCCGAGGAGCGGGATCAGACCTCCCTCAATGTCAATGCCCTTCTGCTTCAGGTCGTCGATCCCGCCCTTTGCGCCAGCGCGCGATATCAGTTCCAGAATCCGCACGGGGGAGATATTGGCGCAGATGTAGCAGGCAGTATCTGCCGGGAAGAGCGCTGCGGACGCAGCCAGGCAGGGAGCGTCTGACGGAAACGTGTCAACCGGGAATGGCCATTGCTTGCCCCCAAGGCTCACGAGCAATTCGTCTTCGATGGCAAGTTCGTTAAAAGACATTCCATCTAAGAACGTTGCGTTCTCGAAGCACTGAGTGTTCTCGCGACCGACCAAGTTGCCAATGAATGCGCGGAAACCTTCCTCCTTGCGCATCATACTGGCACAGGAGAAATATCCTCTTATGTCCTTCGAGGCGACCGAAGCATAGTTTTCGCGAAACGCGGCAAGGTTCAACAGGTTCTCGGCCGGAGGGGCGGCTATCTTGTCCAGAATCCAACACATCGCGCTCTTGCCAAACGACACCAACGCAAAACCACCCGAAACACAGAACCAGGAGCCCGCTTCATCTTGAGGATCCTCGACGTCGAGGATTCCGAGTATGGTCGTACCCCTGTAATCGGCTTTCTCGACCACCAATCGGCATTCAGGCAGGACTCCATCCGACAGCCTCGATGCAATCTCTTTGATGATAGCATTGGCCTCGGCGTCCTTTCCCTCAGCAACCCGGAACGCGGCCAGAAGCAAAGGAACACCATCCGGTGCCTCAGGAAGCGAGATTTCCGCCTGGCCTGTGAAGGCGGATGACATCTGCGGCTCCAGACCGACGAAAAGCGTCGCTATCTTGCCGAAGTCAACCTCCGGGGTTTCCGCGAATGGCAAGGCCGCAGTCAGTCGTTCACAGACCATTTTCCACAAGTCGCCTTCGGCCATCAGCTTGGCGACTGCGGTTTTGCCCACCCGAGCCAAGGTCGAGCCGATATCGCCTGCCTCGACATACATCAGCGTCTCCGCTGGCAGATACTTCGCCAGCGAGTCTGCGGGTGGCTCGTCTGCTCTTGGGACGCTGAGCGTGCAACAGAAAACAGCCGTGAGCAACGCTGTCGCGAAGAGCCTGCGGGTCATTTCGACCTTCCTTTGCATGGCCAAGGGGCCGTCCTTACTTCCTCATCCACGTCACGCCCGGGACTACGATGCGGGTCTGGTCGTCAACATCCCAATTGGGAAGAGAGGCAACTATGTCCATGAAGGCGTTGATCTCGGTCACCTGGGCAGCAGTCAGAACCTCCTGGTTTCCACGCGCCGGATCGGTGGCAACGTAAATGACTTGGGATTCGTCAATGTAATAGGCCTTCTGACCGGTAGAAGTCGAAACAGGGACGGCCAGATAAACGAACTTGGTAGCATCGTTCTTATCGGGGGCGGAACTGTTGGAGAAGTAGCGGAACTTGTAGCCGCCCTTGGGGGTAACATGCGTGAAGTGGGGAGTGAAGTCCAACGTGCCACTGCCCCAGTAATCCTGGGTCGGCCTTGTCTGGCTGTATGCAACGGCGGCAGAGCCAAACGACTTGCAGGTTTACATTGCAGCGGATTCGTTGGAGACCGGATGGCGTGGATGAGAAAAAAGATCAGCGTAATCGAAACCCGAGACAGGGGGCAACAACGGTGCGATTCCGAACGGGCTTGTGGAAAATAGCTTTCCCCCGTCAGGAGTGACTGTCCCCCCAATCACCATTGGGAATGCGAGTTCTTCCACCCGGTCAGGTGCAAGCAACGCCATTGCGATTTCCTCACCTTCCGGAGCTTCCCGCTCGAAGAACGTGAGCAGAAGAGGATAGTACTGTCTCACGATGGAGCGGAGATTCACGAAGGCCAGTACTTGAGGTTGCTTTGTCAGAATAGTGGGAACGGCAGCGGCGAAATCGGGGTTCTTTGGCAATGCCCCCGCCTTGCTCGACAATGCGTTCTTCAATGTCAGCATTGGCCCGTAAAGCAGCCAGCTTTCCTTTACTGCAAAGGCGGCACGGCCCATCTCCGAAGGGAGATCAAGAAATGCCCTTGCCTCGGGTCGGTAGGGGAACAGGGTCGCGCCACCGTATTCCACCGGATCCGCGAAGGCATCTTTCGTGACCGCGGCCAGATTCTTGAACCACGCGAGCCCCGCTGCAGCATCCTTCAACTGGACGGCGATCATCCCTGAGGGGATGCTGCCTTTTGCGATCACACCGAGCGACACTTCGGGGCCAAGGAGGGGGATGAGGTCTTTTTCGATATCCACTCCAGCGGCCTTGAGGTCATTGAGATCCGTTTTTGCATCCCCTGCGGACATCAACTTTAGGATCTTTGCGAAATCAAGGTTCGCGCAGGCGTAGGCTGTGGTGTCGGATGGGAAGAGCGAGGCGGATACCCCCTTACAGAAAGAGTCGGCGGCAAAGAAATCTGTCGGGAATGGCCATTGCCTGTCGCCAAGGCTGACGTACAGATCATCCTCTGCGACCATCTTGTTTAGGGTCACTCCATAGGTGAGGTCGGCGTTCTCGAAGTATGTGACGTTCTCCTCGCCGATGGACCTGCCCATATCACGGCGGAAAACAGAGGAACTGCACAGCAGGCCACCGAAGGAGAAAAATACCCGCACATCCTTGGCTGTGACTGACGCATAGCCCTTCCGGAACGATGCCCTGGCAAGCAGGCTATCCTCGGGGGGAGCGGCAAATGCTTCGAGAATCATATTCATTGAACTGCGGCTGTAAGTCACGATCGCGAACCCGTTTGTAACGCAGAACCAGGGGCAGTACTCATAATCGAGGAGTTGGGCTTCGGGAACCCCCAGGAGCACAGCACCCTTGTATTCGACCCGCTCTGTTGTTAGGATTCCACCGCCAATGATATCGTCAACCAGCTTCTTGACGATATCCTCGACGATGGCCTTCGCCTCGGCATCCTTGCCGTCTGCAACGCGGAAGGCAATCATCACGGAGGGGACATCACCCATTGCCGAGGGCCAGGCAAACTCCGCTCTGCCGGTGAAGGCGGATGCAAACCGGGGCGTCATCTCGCCCAGAAGCTTCGGTATCGCCGCGAAGTCAATGCGCCGGTTCTCCTCGGCTCCGAACGAAGCGTTGATCTTTTCACAGATGAGCTGCGGCAGGCCGCCTTCCGAGAAGAACTTTGTGATCGCCAGTTCCCCTGCCCGAGTCCAAGTCGCGCCAAGGTCCGGCGCTTCGACATAGACAAACGTCTCCGCTGGCAGGTACTTGGCCAGCGAGTCCGAGGGTGGCTCGTCTGCGCGGGGAACGCTGAGCGTGCAACAGAAGACAGCCGTCAAGAGCGCGATTGCGAAGGTTCTGCGAAACATTCATCCTCCTTTAGGAAAGCCAGGGGGCAAGTACTTACCTCCTCACCCACGTCACGCCGGGGACCTCTATGCGGGTGTTGTCATCCCGCTCCCAGACGGGCTCGGCTTCCACCTTGTCGATGTACGCGTTCAGGGCGGTAATCTGCTCGGGAGTAAGCAGTTGGTTGAAGCCATCCTCAGATGCGGCGCCAAAAATCACCTGCGACTCGTCGATATAGAAAGCCTGCAGCCCAGACGAGGTGGAGAGAGGAATTGCCAGGTAGATGAACTTGGTGGCGTCGTGAACGTCCGGGGCGGAGCTGTTGGAGAAGTAGCGGTACTTGTATCCGCCCTTGGGCGTGACGTGCGTGAAGAAAGGAGCAAAGTCCGTGGTGCCGCTGCCCCAGTAGTCCTGCGTCGCCCTGGTCTGGCTGAATGCAACTGCACAGGATCCGAATGCTTTGCAGGTTGCCATTGCGGCGTACACGTTGGATGTGCGTCTCGCGCCGATCATATTGGGAATGGCGATGGCGGCAATCAGCGGCCCGGATGCCGAGAATCCGCCGGGGCCGGAGGCGAACACCGAGGCGGAGTCAGGCTTTATGGCCGCGGCGAGCACCATCGGAATGGCGAGTTCCTCGACCCTGTCGGGCGTGGGCAGAGCCATTGCGATGCGGTTTCCTTCCTCGCCTTCCTGCTGGATCTGCGCGACCAGCAGAGGATAGTAGTACTTGACGATGGACCGGAAGTTGACAAAGGCCAGCACCTGAGGTTGGCGCTGAAGCATCGGGGGAACCGCGGCTGTGAAATCCGCATTCTCTGCCAGCGATGTCGCCTTGCTGGCCATCTGATTCTTGACCGTTACAACCGGCCCGTACAGAAGCCAGCCGTCCATAACGCCGAACGCGAGGGGACGGAGTTCGCGGGGAAGATCCAGGAAATCTCTTTTGCGGGCCTTGTAGCTGAAGAGCGTGCCTCCGGCAACCTCGACCGGGTCATTGAACCACTCAGCCTCGACCGCAGTGAGGTTAGTGAACCAGTCTTTTGCCGCCTTGGCGTCCTTCAGTTCCACCGCAATCATCCCTGTGGGGATGCTTCCCCGGGCGATCACGCCAAGCGCCACCTCGGGGCCGAGGAGCGGGACGAGCCCACCCTCGACGTCAATCCCAGCCTGCGCCAAGGAGTCAACACCGTCTCCAAACGGCCTTAACCTGAGAAGCTTCGAGGCGTCGAGGCTCACGCAGACGATGCCGGACGTATCTTCGGGGAACAGCTTGGCAGCCGCAGCACGGCAGGCAGTATCGGAGAATAAGTCTATCGGGAAGGGCCATTGTTTGCCGTCGAGGGATGCGCATAGCTCATCCTCGACCGCCAGCTTGTTTAAGGTCATCCCGTAGGAGACAGTCGCGTTCTCTAAACAGGCAACGGCATCAGGGCCCATCTCGTGCGTCATATCCGACCGGAAGTCCTCAAAATTGCGCAGCAGACTGCCAAAGGAGAAGTAGAGGTGGAGATCCACGCCCTTGACGGCAGCGTAGCTCTTGCGGAATGCCGGGGCACCAAGCAGGTTCTCCGCGGGAGGATTCGCCAGAGCATCCAGCATCCAGTTCATTGCGCTGCGGCCCAGAGCGACAAGGATGTACCCGCCGGAGACGCAGGACCAGGGCACTTCGTCATCATGCGGGTTCTTTTTGTCGAGTATCCCCAGCAGACGGGCGCCCTTGTATT
The DNA here is from genome assembly GCA_041648755.1 of Candidatus Brocadiia bacterium. Lineage (GTDB taxonomy): Bacteria > Planctomycetota > B143-G9 > B143-G9 > B143-G9 > JBAZOJ01. Next base: position 1,648 of record JBAZOJ010000168.1, on the reverse strand, counting down.
CGGATTCCTCGATGGTCGCCGCGTCGGGAGGCAGAACAGTCTCAACAAACTTCGCAGTAAACTCCCGCAGTAGCGCTTCGGCATCCTTGTCCTTGCCGTCGGCCACTTTGAAGGCGACCAGCAGAACAGGCATATCACCCTGTATTGCAGGAATGGTCAGCGCCGCCCTGCCGGTCAGGCAGGTCTGCAACCTGGGGCCCAGGGCTTCCCAGAGCTCGGAGACTTTCGCGAAGTTGACGGGGGGATTGTCTTCCTCGGCAAGGGCATTGTCGAGCGCCTCGTTGATGGTCTTCATCAGATCCCCTTCCTCCATCAGCCTGGAGATAGCAGCCTCCTTCGCCCGGGCGCCGGTTGCCATCAGATCCGGCACATCCACGTACAGGATCGTGTCAGCCGGAAGGAATTTCGCCAGCGAGTCTGCGGGTGGCTCGTCAGCTTTCGGGATGCTGAGCGTGCAACAGAAGACAGCCGTCAAGAGCGCGATTGCGAAGGTTCTGCGGAACATTTCTATACCTCCAGGCCCTGCGGGCCGATGAAGATCGAGCCAAAAAACGCGGGACTCCTATCTCCGGATGAACTTCACCCCTGGGATTGCGAGCCTGGGCGCATCGTCAACACCCCAATCCGGGACGGAGTCCGCGCTGTCCATAAAGGCATTGAGCGCGGTCACCTGGGCAGAGGTGAGTACTTCCGTGTTTCCACGCGCCGGATCGATTGCAGTATATATCATTTTGAACTCGTCGATGTAGTAGGCCTTGCCGCCATTGTAGAAGGAAATGGGAACGGCAAGGTACACGTACCTGACGGCGTCATCCCTGTCCGGGGTGGTGCTATCTGAGAAGTACCTGAATTTGTAGCCTCGCTTTGGAGAAACGTGCGTGAAATGAGGGGTAAAGTCGGTTGTTCCACTTCCCCAGAAGCACCGATCCGCCTTTCCCCGACTGTAGGAGGCGGCTGAGCCACCGAACGACAGGCAGGTGTAATAAGCTGATAATTCGCTCGCACCCCGCCCAGGGGCAAGACCGGGAAAGGACCACATTGTGTCCGAAAACCAAAGTAGCATGTTAGGCCCCATCGGCCCTGTAGAGAACAGACTCCCGCCATCAGGCGCGATATTCACGCCTATTGCCGTCGGAGCAGCCCACTCAATCATCCGGTCGCGATCCGGAATGGCTGCGGCAATCTCTTTCCTCTTACCCATGTATCCGACAATCAGCTTCTGAATCATGTCATACCCGTTGAGGAGTCTCATATTCAGGAATGCAACAATCTTCGTCTGACGGGACAGGATCGGAGGAACGGATTCGACGAAATCGAGGTTGGCCGCGAGAGAGGGAGCCTTGCCTGCAACCTGATCTCGAATGGTGTCCTCGGGGCCATAGAGCAGCCAATTGCCCTTGACAGCAAACGCGGTCCGGATCTCATCCAAGCCGAAGTACGGAAAAAGCCCGGGGGAGCGCATTGGATACAACGAACCCCCTTCCACTTCCGCAGGGGGCTCGAACGCATCGTTCGCCAAGTTCGCGAGATTCGCGAACCATTCTCTGGCGGCGGAGGCGTTTTTCAGTTCCACGGCGCAGGTGACGTTCTGGCTCGGCAATACGCCCATGTTTCCCACAGCGAATTCCGTGCCAATGAGCGGCAGGAG
>JBAZOJ010000167.1:0-8377 GCA_041648755.1 Candidatus Brocadiia bacterium | reverse complement strand
GGTGTACCTGGTATAGTCCGGCCTCACGGTCTCGAGCCCTCCTGGCATCGTGAGGTCAGGCTTGTCGCTGGGGGGGTACTGCAATTCACGCGCATTGGCGAGGTCGCGGAAGACGAACAGCTTCCCACTGGTGTGAGCTTCGTCGTCGCTGTACCAGGCGATCTCATTGCGGCCGGGTAGGACGTTCCCGACAAGGAGCAGGCCGTCCCCACACGGCTTCCCATCCGGCAGTGAGAAGGTGGACACCTTGCTTCCGAATTCCCCGATCTCAACCACCGCGAGCGTTTTTTCAGCCGCCGGGGCAAAGACAAACAGCCGATCGGGTGACGGCAATAAGTCGAGCGTTACTCGCCCGAGGACGGGAAGCTCGTAAGGAGGGCCTTCGACTATCCCGGGGGTGCGAAACAGGTAGAGTGCCAACAGAAGCACCAGAACGCCGGCCGCGCAACCGAGCAGAAAAAGCTTCATCTTCAAGGCAGACTCCTATCTGAGACAGTGGCCTTGCAGGGGGTTTGCCGATACCATGCCCGTCATATCCACCAGCCTCCAGAAAAACTGGCTTAGCTGATTTCCGCCCGTCAATTTCCCCATTCTACCAAAGGTTCTGAAGTGAAGCAAGTGGTGGGCCGGGCCCAGCATGCCCTTGAAGGGGCACCGGGAGACGCGCGGTCAGTCCGTCGGCTGGCGTCCGTCGTCCGTCGGGAAGAAAAACCATGCCACTCTGGAGAGTGGCGGTCCCGTATTCGCATCCACGCAGGAAAAGAACGAGCCGGGACGGCTCGTTTACTTTGCGGCCACCACCCGTTCGCCCACAGGGTCGCCCCCCCCCAGAAACAGAAACGCCCGCGCAGGCCGCGCGGGCGTCACGGAAGAGAGATAGAGATTTTCAACCAATACTACCAGCGGAAAGCTTGTAGTGCGCGAAGTCGGCGCCGTTCCATATTTCGAAATGATCGGACAGGGCTATTACGATAACGTCCCTCGCCGACCCCAGGCTGGCAGAGAAAATCGACTCGGTCAACTGGACATGTCCGCCCGCCACTTGAGCGGGAAACGCCGATTCGCGGACTTCGGCGGGCAGAAGAGCAACTTCAGCCTTAGTATAGGCATAGACAAAGCGATGGCGACTGTCGCCGCCGTCAACGATGTACATCGTACCGTCAACAAGAAACGCCGAGACGTCAACCGTGTAAGAAGTGGACACGGAGGTGGACTGCTTGGCGGCGGCAACACGGCGCGAGTAATCGTCGTCGTGCGACGGCTTGGTAACCAGGACCACGCTGTCGAATTCAGGCATTTGCGCGGGCTTCAGGAAGATGAAGGCCGCCACCAGCAGGACCGCGGCATGGATGGCCAGGGAAACCGCGAACCTGGTGCTGGGAACGAAGAGGCCCAGGACTTCCCTGAGAGACTTCTTGTCGTGGAAAGTGCGGATGCGCGAACTCTTGGTGGAACGAATCGCGCCCATCACGCGCGCCGAAAAATCGGCTGACACCTCGACGCCGGGGTAGCTGCGGCAAGGTCAACCAACTCTTTTGCGAAGGCGAGTTGCGCCGCACACGCAGAACAATCTGCCACATGGGCGTCGAAAATCTCGCGCTCGGGGCCTTCCAGGGCTCCTTTCGCGGCTGCATGAATGAGTTCGAGTGCTGTTTCGCAGTTCATTTTTCTTGTGCCTTCACCCCTATATTCGCTCGAGAGCGATTTTGGTTCACATATTTTCGGTCAAATTCCAAATTTCCTCTCGGGCCGATTTCGCGGGGAGCAAACAGGGCTACAATGGCGGCAACAAAAAGGAGCCCTATGAAGTGGGTTACCCGCGCGCATGTTCACGTTGACCGTGTGGCCTGTCCCTGGCTTATTTCCAGATTTGTGGACTCGGAGGCGCAGTTCGTTTTCGTAGCCGCACCCAAAGTGCGGGCCTACGCCCAGGAGTTCGGCGCAATACCGTTCGATATCCCCGGCGCGGAACTGGGACATTCCGAAAGCCTCTGCTCTTTCGATGCGATTATCCGAAAATACGATCTGAAGAACAAGGCTCTGCTCCGGATGGCCGCCATCGTGAACGCTGCCGACACGGACGATATGTCAAAGGACCCGATCGCCGCGGGGCTCGAAGCGATCGCGACCGGATTCTCCATACGCTACCCCGATGATATGGAAAACCTGTCGAACCAGTTCGAGGTGTATGACGCCCTTTACGCGTGGTGCCGGTTGGAAACGGCACGGGAAGAGTAACTGGCGGGGATGGTGAGCAGGAGAAAGCCGGATGCCTGAGACTACACCCGGGCCGACAGGATTTCAGAAGGTACTCGAGTTCCTCGGGCTGAAGCGGACCATCATCGGTCTGCTTGGAATGGTGCTTCTTGTCGGAATGGGCGAGAAGATGGCCGAGCGGTTCCTGCCCATCTACTTAGTTGCGCTCGCGGGCGCGCAGGGGGAACTGCTCGCGGGGATGCTCAATGCCCTGACCAACCTGCTGGGGGCACTGTATTCGTTTCCGGGCGGATATCTTTCTGACAGGCTCGGGACGAAGAAGGCGTTGCTGGTCTTCAACCTGCTGGCGATATTCGGATTTGCCATCGTCATCGTTTTCCGCAGCGCGCTGGCGGTATTCGTGGGATCGTTTTTCTTCCTGTCGTGGACAGCTATTTCGCTGCCCGCCACCATGAGCCTCGTCGCGCAGGCGCTCCCCAGGAACAAGCGCACGATGGGCGTCACGATGCACTCCCTGATCCGAAGGATCCCCATGGCCATCGGGCCGGTTCTCGGCGGGCTCTTCATCTGGTGGGGTATCCACATATCGAACGGGGACAAGGACCAGGGGACGATCATCGGAATCCAGATTGCGTTCGTGGCCGCGATAGTACTTGCCGTACTGGCGATATTCCTGCAGCAGCACCTTATCAAGGAAGATCCTGCCGCCACGGAAGCCCACAAGAAGAAGGCCGAGCCGAGCCCCTATCGCATTTTCAGGGAGATGTGCCCGGAGCTGAAGAACCTGTTGTTTTCCGACACGCTCATCCGATTCTGCGAGCAGTTGCCCTATGCATACCTTGCAATCTGGGCAATGGACAAGGTGGCGCACCCGGTCAGCGCGCCCGAATTCGGCATCCTGACGGCAATCGAGATGGCAACCGCAATGCTGGTTTACATACCGGTAGCCTATTTTGCTGACAAGAGCGGAAAGAAGCCGTTTGTGGCCGTGACCTTCCTGTTCTTCACTATTTTCCCCGTCGCACTGTTGTACGCGCAGTCGTTCTGGCCGCTGGCGATAGCATTTTTCATCAGGGGATTGAAGGAGCTTGGCGAGCCCACCCGCAAGGCGTTGATCATGGACCTGGCGCCGGAGGACCGCAAGGCTGCGACGTTTGGAACATATTACTTAGTACGGGATCTGGTTGTTTCGTTCGCGGCGGTGGGCGGCGCATTGTTGTGGTACGAGGTGAGCCCGCAGATTGATCTGCTGGCGGCGTTCGCCTGCGGCGCCATCGGTACGGTGATATTCATCATTTGGGGGAAGGATACGCCGGCGCCTTCGAAGGCTGCATCAACATAACTACGGGGCGCTGGTTTGCTGGCCTGTCTTTGATTGCCTGAAATCCTCGAATCGGTAAAATGAGGCATGCATGGCACCCGAATCCACCCGATGTGCATCGTGTACAGGTGGAAATGGCAGTGTTGCATTGGGCGGGATGAGCATCGGGAGGACTGCCCGCGTCTTTGGCCGAACAGACCACGAAAATCGTCAGAAACCGGGCGAGTGGCGGAGTTCGATTACTGACTCGCAAGTGAATCATCGCCAAGCAGCGTCCCGGCTGCCAACTATCGACCAACGCGACAAGCCTGAAAGCGAGCAAACATGGAGTTTCTGGCACCGTATCACCTCTGGATTGCAGTAGTGATCTTCATCGCGACGTATGCGATCATCGCGTCGGAGAAGATCCACAAGACGGCCATCGCGGTCTTCGGCGGATCGCTGATGCTCCTTTGCGGCGTGATATCGCAGGGAGAGGCCTTTCACAGCGCGAATTTCGAGCAGGTTGACGTTGTTCAACTCGAATATATCCTGAGCGAACCGGGCTCAGCGACATTCGCTCAGCTACCCCTTGCCCAGTACAGCCATTCATATCTGCAGATCGCGCGGGACAAGGAGGTGCCGATGAACCTCCTCGACGGCCCGATGGACGGCGACCCGCTAAAGGGGCCGCCAAAGTCCGATGCGTGGCAGGTGAAATTCCACAAGCACAACTCGATGAGCCCTGCATATTTCGAGGTCAACGGTGCGGGGGGAGTGAAGATCATCGCGGTTGACCGACTTATCGGGGGAGTAGCATCGGCTCCGGAATCCGGGTGGCTGTCGGCCGAAGAGAGCAGCAGGATCGAGAGTTTCTGGAAGTTCGAAGGCGAAGGCGCACGAATATACACCCCGACCATGATGACCTATGTCGTGATGATCCCGGGGGGAGACGGGTCCCGATACGCGAAGTTCCACGTCAACCGGATCTTGAGTACATCGAACTTCAGGCAATACAAGACATTCACAACGATCGCCTCCGAGACCGGGCAGGCGGCATCGGGCGTCGTCGAAAAGAAGGAAGAGGACGGCACAGTCGTCCGCGAAACGGCCACCATCGAGCCAAACTACGTTGAGGTCGTTGATTGGAACGTGATCATACTGCTTGCGGCCATGATGCTCATCGTGGGCATTATGCGGCACTCCGGAATATTCCAGTACATCGCCATCAAGGCAGCCCATATGTCCAAGGGCAATCCGGTGGCCATTTTGATACTGATGTCTGTCGTAACAGCTATCCTGTCGGCGTTTCTGGACAACGTGACCACGGTCGTACTTACCGTGCCGGTCACGATAACCGTTGCAAGGACTCTGAAGATCAACCCCATCCCGATGTTGATCGCGCAGATAATCGCATCAAATATAGGTGGCACCGCGACACTGATCGGGGATCCTCCGAACATAATGATAGGCTCAGCCACGACCAGCACGCCACATCCCCTCGGGTTCGTGGAGTTCATCGTCGAGTTGACGCCGGTAGTGGTGGTCATCCTGATCGCCACGGTGATTTGTTTCTACTTCATTTGGCGCAAAGCATTCAAGGTGGCCGAGGAGAACAAGGCAAAGGTCATGGCGATGGACGCAAGCAAGGCCATCACCGACAAGGGCATCCTGATCAAGTCACTGTTCACCCTGGCGGTCGTAATGACAGGTTTCTTTCTGCACGGGATGCTCCATCTGCAGCCGGCGACTGTCGCACTATTTGGCGCGGGGCTGCTGTTCGTTCTTACCCGACCAAATATGGAAAAGACATTTCACGATGTGGAATGGCCGACTCTGTTTTTCTTTCTCGGCCTGTTCATCATCGTCGGAGGGTTGCAGCGGGTCGGCATGATCGCATGGATCGCCGAGCAGTTGCGAGTGCTATCGGACAACCAGTTGTCGATTGCCTGCTATCTCATCCTCTGGACAAGCGCCATACTGAGCGCGGTAATAGACAACATCCCGTTTGTGGCGACCATGATCCCGGTTGTCAAGCAGATGGGAGCTGAGATCACCCATGCAACCGGCCTCGACAGCAAGACGACCATGGATGCAATGTGGTGGGCACTGTCGCTTGGTGCGTGCCTTGGCGGGAACGGAACCGCCATCGGCGCATCCGCAAACGTGGTGACGATCGGAATAGCGGAAAAGGAAGGCTACCACATCTCTTTCATGAAGTACCTGAAGTACGGCTTCCCGCTCATGATCCTGTCAATAGTCATCGCACATATTTACCTGTGGTTGTTCTACATCAGGCCCGCGATGCAGTAAGAACCGGCAGAAGACAGCACACACGACAATTGCATCGGGTGCTTTGCTCAGTCACACAGCCTGTATCAACATTCGGGCGTCCCGCAAGGACGCCCGAACTGCATCTCCCGCGATCCTACAGTTTCCGACCGAGTTCGCGCGCGCTCTCCATTGCCTTCTTGTCGGCGGTAATCGAACCCGCTTCACCTGCGCCGCCAGCGACGACAGAGCCCATCATCTCCATCTTGCCGAAATCAACAAGCCATGTCTTCAGGTAGTCGGATATATCGGCGAACGCATCTTCGGGTGCGCCGCTGACGGTTAGGGTCAGCAGCTTTTTGCCCTTGATTACTCTGACAGAATAGTCTTTGCTGAAGAAGCAGTAGAAGCGGTCCAGGACGCACTTGAGCGGACCGGAGATCTGGCCAAAGTAGACAGGGGTCGCGAGCATCATGCAGTCGGCCTTATGAATCTGCTCCATCAGAGCCTGAAAATCGTCCTTGACCACGCAGAGGGTGGCCTCCTCTTTCTTGCAGCCGTCGCAGGCGATGCAGCCGGAAATGCGACGGTCATAGATTCTCACTTCGGTGACGTGGTGGTCCTTCTCGGCCGCGCCCTTGGCGAACTCGGCGACCAGGATGGTGGTATTGCCATTCTTGCGGGGGCTTCCGTTCAACACGAGGATTTCCATATCATATCCTTCCAGCCCGAATCAGGCGTATTTGAGTGGATTTTAGCGCAAGCGGTGGAAGAGTCAACAAGGGGACAAAGCCTGACCCGGGAGAACCGGAGCAGCCGCCCGGGAACAAGGGAGAAGATCACCGGCATCCCGAAGCGCGCAGACAACAGTCGGCCGGAGACCCGGTCGCGCGAGCCCACTCTTTACTTTCCTCGGCCGCGGCCAGTTCCTCGACTTTTTTCAGCAGTTCCGGGTTGCGGCCATAGTAAGTGGTCAAGGGCTCTTTGTCGTTCCTGTAGTCGGTGGTTACAACGAGGGCGGGCGCAAGATCCTTGTCGAGAATCAGCCACGGATAAGGCAGTTTCCCCGGACAAACCAGGAATGTCTCCGTCTTGCCGGATGCGGGATCAAACGAGTGGAACGTGTTCCCGATCCTGTACAGCACCTTGGACGTCCCCAGTTTCCTGATGTCGCCACTGCCTACAGGAATCCCCTTGGCCAGGGACCATTTCTTTTCCACCGAATCGAAGCAGATGGGCGCGAGATGCCCCCCGCCCGGTGCATTTGGGCTCGAGCACATCAGCCAGAGGGTGTTCCCGACCAGGAAGCCATCGAGCGGAACCAGGTCGGCACTTGGGTATGTCGCCAGGGACCGCCCGTCCGCGGAGATCGCCGTGAAACCTGCGTTGTTGCCGTCCCCGCCCATTACTATGAAGAACCCCGCGTTGAGACTGTCGGTTTTCACTATCTTGCCCGTGAAATCGCAGGGCGTCTCTGAAAGGGCTGCCCCGGATTCATCGTAGAGAGTCCGCAGCACGCCTGTCCCGACGTGCAGGACCTTGTTGTCGCAGATGGCTGTCTCCCAGTGGCGGCTCGCAAGGTGCTCGACTTTGCGTTTCCCGTCGAGGGGGATGACCACCGCCTCGTCATGGCAGATGGCAACCACGGTGTTCTTCAACTCCACGGCATGCGGTTGGTAAGGATAATCTCTCTCCTCGTTTTTTACTTCGATAGGCACGAATTCGCCGGAGGACCCCACGATGGCCCCGTCCTGATTGAGGACTTCTATCAGCATGGAGTGCTTCCCCGGGAAATCCGTCCAGCGGATGAAGTGATTCTCAGTGCGCGAAATATTCACTTCCATGGCAGAAGTGACCCGTGTCACGGCGCCGGTAACGAAGTTGAAAAGGAACCGAAATCTCCATGAACGCGAAGCCAGGCATATGGTGTTCCCGACCTGCCCGCACGGACGGACCGAACAGGTGTATTTGTGGGCGAAAAAGTCCTGCGCCTCGTCCTCGGCTGGAAGCCGACCTGCGAGGAAGAGCGATAGTGCGGCCAATTGAAGAAGCACCAGGAAGAACGCAGACAAACGCATCGCAGCACCCCTGTTTCCATCAATTCTATCATGCTGTTCCAAGACTATTCCAGAAAAGGATCTGCGGATCAACATATGCAGCGCGAAGGTTGGCAAAACAAAAAGGCGCGGGACAGAGCCCTGTCACTGCTTGGGCACGCAGGTCTGCTTGTTGTCCTTATCTATCCGGATAAGGAACTTGGCGTCGCCAACGGACACCCCGAACTCCTTGGGCTCGGACCAGAGATCCATATGGGTGAAGCGCAGGTCGGCACCCTTGCCGAGGGAATCCACGGCATCTTTCGGCAGGACTCCGGGCAGGAAGATGCAGCCGGGCGGAAGAGCATCATTCGGGACCGGGCCGTCGGGATTGTAGCACAGGTCATCGAGGCAGAAGAATGCGTCCTTGCCGATGAGTACGTTGTCCTTACCATAATACGAGTAGCCTTCATAGACATAAGCGTAGTAAGTAAGGAAATACCTGCTGCACACGGCGATGCTCACGCGTCTGGCGCTCTCGTTCACCTCGGTC
>JBAZOJ010000166.1:0-8379 GCA_041648755.1 Candidatus Brocadiia bacterium | reverse complement strand
TCCCACGTGGATGCCGTCAAGAGCGGCTTCAACACAATGAACGTGGAGCGCGTGTTCTGCCTCATCCGGGTTGTCCAACTGTTGCGTGACAAGTATTCCTTCGACAATGGATCGCTCAGCGCAAAAATTGACGGAAATCTGCGGATTCCCAAACCGTGGCGCGACGCCTTTGCCACGGCCTCGGAGTCCGGAGACGACTACAAGTTGCTCGACACGACGCTCGACATACTTGAGCACCTGAAGCTGACCATCCTATCGGGCGGCGAGACTTCGCCGCAGGAGAACATATACTACAAGCGGCACGTGGCGGCTGGCATCCCGTCGATGTATGGCGAGTACCGCGAACCCCGCTTCGATGCGCTCGGATTGTCGTTCCGCGTGGAGCGGCTGACGTGCAGACTGTTCGGCCGCATGGCTGACCAGGTCAAGGGAGATTACATTTCCAAGGAGTTTCTGTGGTCAGTAACGAACGCGTTACAGAAGTTCCGCCGGGCGCTGGACATTGACGGACTGCTGAAGGACTCCTATTCACTGGGTGTCGAACTGCTGCAGAAGTGCCTTGACAGCTACCGCATCAACTACTACCAGTTCCGAAACATCATCAAGCAGTTCATTGCGCCTGCGGTCCACGGCCTCGTAGAGGGCCCGGTTTTCGGAGAGTATGCCGAGGCAGCGGTCAGAATACATCGCAACAAGCTCCTTGCCGTCGTGCCGAAGGAGTCGTTCGGCCCGAACGCCACCGCAGAAGTAGCTGTGCGAGAAATGCTTGCGACCTCCGTGGCACTGCAGGAACTCGATGCCTTCGTCACCCGGATCTGCAACGTGGCTGACGAGATGGCCCGCAAACTGGATCCCGACAGGCTCAGCCGGATTCTGAACTTCCGCGCGCAGCGATTGGTGACCTTCATTCACGAGGATCTCGATGCTTTGAGCGACCCCATGCATCTCGGCTCGAAAGGCTTCTCACTGAAGCGTATGGCCCGGTTCGGATTCAAAGTACCCCCCGGGTTCATCATCAGCACGGAACTGTACTCAATACGCGAGGCACTGGCCTTCGATCCAGTTGCCAAAGACATTCGCGCCAGGCTGTATGCGGCCTTTGACCGGCTGGAGAAGGAGTCCGGGAAGCGATTCGGCGATCCGGCCAACCTGCTTATGCTGTCGGTGCGAAGCAGCGGGACGAACTCGATGCCTGGGATGATGGCGACATTTCTCAATGTGGGGCTGAACGACGCGATTGTCGAGGAACTGTCGCACGAATCAAACTACGGATGGACTTCCTGGGACTGCTACCGCCGCTTTCTCCAGTGCTGGGGGATGTCGGAAGGAATTGACCGCGACGATTTCGACAGCATCATCTCGAAGTTCAAGGAAAAATACAATGTCAAGGTCAAGATAGAATTCTCCGGCGCGATAATGCGGGAGATCGCATACGCGTACAAGAACCTGCTGACAGAGCGGGGACTTTCCATTCCCGAAGACCCGCGCGAGCAGGTGCTGGCGGTTGTGTACAAGGTGCTTTCCAGTTGGGACAACGCTTCAGCAAAAGTGTACCGCCGCCAGATGGACATCGCCGAGGATTGGGGCACTGCGGTGGTCGTGCAGCAGATGGTGCTCGGGAACATCAACTACGATTCCGGCACCGGCGTCATGTTCACGCACCCGCCATCATCCCGCGGCCTGAATATCCAGTTGGAAGGCGAGTACGTGTTCTGCAGCCAGGGCGAAGACGTCGTCGCCGGGCTCGTATTCCCCTACCCCTTGAGCGAATGGCAGAGGCGCGAGCAGAAGATACATCGCAATGCATCCGGATCGCTCGAAACCCACCTGCCGGGAATCTACAGCAAGCTTTTGGAGGTCTCCCGCGATATGGTGTTGGACAAGAGCTTCGAGCACCAGGAAATCGAGTTCACTTTCGAGACATCCTCGGCCAAGGACCTGTACATTCTGCAAACCCGGCCAATGGTGTTCGATGACGAGAAGCGCCGCAAACTGTTCGAGGACCCGGACTCAATCTGGAGCGACTGGCTCGCGGCCGGACTTGGCTCCGGAGGCGGAGCATTCACGGGAAGAGTCGCGATAGGCGAAACGGATATTCAGATGGTCAGCAGTCTCTACACGGGCGACCCCCTGCTTCTTGTAAGACCTGACACCGTACCCGACGATATCCACCTGATCGTGACCGCGGAAGCCCTGCTGACGGCAAGGGGCGGCGGCACATCACACGCGGCGATCACCGCCAAGCGGCTTGGAAAAGTCTGCGTCGTCAACTGTCCCCGGATGGAAGTTGACGAAACCCGTTCCGAGGTCCGCTTCGGAGACCGCGTCTTCCGGCCGGGCGACTGGCTCTCGATTAACGGCGACACCGGCGACATATTCGCGGGCAAACACCCCGTAAAATAGGTCACTCGACAAGGAGTTTCCATGCACGGAGCCCTGGGTATCAACGGACTCGGCAGGATTGGGAAGCTGACGCTGTGGCACCACGTCGCGCGTCGGCGTTTTGATCGCATTGTCATTAATATCGGGCGTATGGCCGGGCATGGCCTCGCCGACGTGGCGGACTACATCTGCCACGACAGCACGTACGGCACGCTTGCGGCTTATCTCGAAGGCCACAAGGGAGCAACGACCTTCGAAGTGGTTTCCGAGCAGAACGGGGAGTTGCTGATACACGGAATGCCTGTGAAGATTCTGCGCTCCGCCCGTGACCCCCGCAGTATTGGCTGGCGAAACGAAGGAGTCAGCCTCGTTATCGAGACCACCGGGAAATTCGCCGACCCCTCCAAGCCCGAGGACGAGAAGAACGGATCTCTTCGCGGCCACCTCGCCGCTGGCGCCGAGGTCGTGCTGCTTTCCTCAGCCTTCAAAGTCCCCTCGAAAGGGCTGCCTGAAGACAGCGCCTTCATGATATACGGGATCAACCATTCCGCATTCAAGGCGACGAGCCACAAGATCATTTCCGCTGCCTCCTGCACGACGACCGCACTTGCCCATATGATGCAGCCGCTTCTGAACGAGAGGACCACGGCCCGGCTCATAACAGCCGGAATGAGCACCGTTCACGCGACAACCAAGACACAGTCAATCCTGGATGACGTTCCGGACGCAAGCGCGAAGGATATGCGACGCAACCGGTCGGTAATGAACAATATTGTCCTTACTTCAACTAACGCCGCGGCGGCCCTGGAATGGGTCATGCCGGAGATCAAGAGCATAGGATTCATGGCGGATTCGGTAAGGGTGCCAACTGACACCGTGTCCATCATCCTTCTGAACGTCACATTCCAGACCGAAATGACTCCCGACGGCAGAAGCAGCGTCACGCGCGAGTCCATAAACGAGATCTACTCTCACGCCGCGGAAACATATCCCCCGAAGCTGATCGAATTCACCAACCGACAGAATGTCTCTTCAGACTTGAAGGGACGGGACGTGGCGGTGACCATCGAGGGCTGTGAGACGCATACGAGAACCGGATTCTTGAAGATCATGGTTCCGAACGGGAATGACGGCCCCAGGCTTCACGAAATCCCAGTCACCCATGCGAAGATCTTCGGGTGGTACGACAACGAACTTGGCAGTTACTCTAACCGGTTAGGCGACCTGACATGCTACGTTGCGGATAACCTGTAGCGAGTGTGGCGCACCAATCAACAGAAAGGGGAGCCGTATGGCTCCCCTTTTTTCTATTCCTTCGCCCCGGGCGGCGGCAAGATCCTGAACGAGCCGAGCATCTTGAACATGTCGTCCTCTATCTTCTCATAGTCGCTGCCGGTCGCAATCGTATAGTCCAACGTAACGATGTACGTGTACTTCTCGCTGATCGACGCGAAAACGTAATTCGGCACCGGCCCGGACTGTGTCTTCATTTTCACCGACTGCCCTGCGACTTTCGTGTATTCGTCGAATGTCGCCTCATCCGATTTCCCTTCGGACTCCCAGGTTTCAACCCTCGCGAGGAAGTCTTTCAGCACTTCCTTCGGGCTCTTCTCCTTCTTCCGTTCCGCTACAAGAAAGATCAGCGCGATGCCGGCCTTCTCCATGTTCATTACGCCGGGCAGAGTGATCGTCTCCGTCTTGCTTATCACGAACTCCATGTTCACGAGCGACCAGCCTTCGGCAAAGTTCATCGCGTACTGGTGCTGCGTGCTCTTGATGTACGGGATGCTGGCGCCCATCTCGTTGTCCTCTGCGTCATCCGCAACCGGATCGAGCGCGCCTTTGAAGCGGCCAGTGGGTTTCCCCTTCTTCGCCGACTTCTTCCCCTCGTCTTTCCCCTTGTCCTTGTCGCCCGGATCGTCCTTGTCCGGCTTCTTGACTGTCTCCGACTGGTCATAGCTCTTGTCGGATTTGGCTACGTCTTCAGGCTCGGACAGGTATTTCGTTGGAATAACCTTTGTCGCGCCCTTCGCGCACATCGTTGACGAGATGAGGCTGTCGCCCTCGGCTAACACAACGATCTTGCACTTGCCATCGGGGTCGCACCATTCAAGAGCTTCCGCGGCCTCGCCCAGATAGGTAACGGAAGAAGCAGAAACAGACAGCTTCAGAGAGACTGTGTTCTTTCCCATGGGGTTGACATAACCGAAATCGGCTGTTTCTTCTTCCTGCGAATGCTTGGTGAGCGCGAAGATAAGCGGGGCGCAGAACTGCCAAGTTGCGAATTTCGGACATGCAAAGGTTGAGGTAGTAGGCTTGTCCTTTTCGGCGAAGCGAACCGCGATTCCGACATTTCCGTCCTTTATGCTGCCCTTGATGAATGTCTTCATGCCGTTGCGCGACTCGACGGATTCCATCGACTGCGGTGAGTAATCCAAGCCGAAAGTAGCGGTGTAGTCTCCGCTGTCCTTGCCTTTGCCGGATGACGTCTTACGCTCTTCCTTCATAATGAGAGAGTAGAATTGTTTGCCCTTCTCGTTTTTTCGTTCCAGCACCCAGTGGGAGAATCCTACTTTCGCTCCCGAAACGTAAATGCCAAACCAGCCTTCTCTGAGAGCAGGCTGTTCTTCATCGTCTTCCGAGTAAGTCAGCAGGCCGATCGAGGGAAGCGAAACAATGATGACGAGCACCCCTGCAAGTAACCTGGTCTTCCACATACGACCCCCGTGGTTCGAACGAATATGATTATATATTGTCGGAGAGGACTTGTCAAACGCTTTCGCCCTATGCCTGCCAGACCCAGTTCCAGTCTGCCGTTCTTAGGAACTGCCCGATTATCGTCCACATGACATAAGAAACGAGGAGATAGGCCAGCAGAATCTCTACGAGGGAAAGATGATTCAGATGACCGAAGCATAATGCCGGGAACATCAGAACGATCGCGAACACAATTGACAGTGCCGCCTGAGAGTAGAACGGGATGGGCGCGGTGAACACGAGCAGAGCGGCCAGGACGGCGAAAGAAAGGGCCGCTGTGCTCCGAACCGCGGCGGCGTTGCTTTCGGAGTTTGCCCCACTTCGGCCGAAGTATGGAAAACCGATCAGAAACAACACTGCGAGGGGTGTCAGAACGCCAGCAGCAAGCCAGGGAGGCAGATGATACAGCATCTCCTGAAGGCCTACAAAGAACCAGGGAGCCTTGGCCGTAAAGGTGCCTGCTGCCGGATCCGCGGGAGGCAAAAGCCCCAGTGGGTACGCCAGCGAAAAGAAGGCTACCGAGGCACAAACCAGAAGCCCGACAGCCGCCTCGCGTGTGACGAGATGCGGCCAGGTACTGACCTTGTCGGGACTCTGCAAGGTTTGGCGCTCTTCCATGCTCACCATCCGAGAATCGACCGGAACTCGTCACGCATCCGTTTGGCCTCTTGGGCGGCCGCGCCCTTCCAGTCATCAACATTCTTCTTCCGGAATGCGAAGCAGATTTCCCGGGACGAGTTCACGATGGCACCGAGTCCATGCTGATCGAAGGCACCGCGTATGTCAGCGGCCGTGCCTCCCTGCGCTCCATATCCGGGAACAAGGAACGGCACCGAGGGAATGCGACGCCTGAGCGCCGATAGCTCGCCTGGCCATGTTGCACCCACGACCGCGCCTACCGAACTGTAGCCCTTTGACCCGATCGCTCCCTTCCCGATTCCTGCCACAAGATCGGCAACTTTCTCATAGAGCTTGCAGTCGCCCGTGGGCAGGTCCTGGAAGTCAACAGCGCCCTTGTTGGACGTTCGAACCAGGATAAACAGCCCGAAGTTGTCCTGGCACTTGGCCACGAATGGAACAAGGGCGTCAGTGCCGAGATATGGGTTCACCGTCATCGCATCTGAGGCGAAAGGTCCGCCCAAAAACGCATCCGCATAGGCTTCAGCCGTTGTCCCGATGTCACCGCGCTTCGCGTCGGCAATCACCAGAAGCCCGTGTGCAGAGGCATACGCGCAAGTCTGCGCAAAGGCATTCAATCCAGGAAGACCGAGTTGCTCATAGAAGGCGATTTGAGGCTTCACGGCCACGGCATATTCCGCAACGGCATCAATGAGCCCTTTGTTGAACTCGTAGATTGCCCGCGCCGCGCCAGCTACATCGCCTGAGGGAAAGTCCTTGGTCAACTCCGAAGGCAACATCGGAACCCTGGGGTCCAAGCCGACTACGACGACGGACTTCCTGCTTTCTACCTCGGTGAACAACCTGTCAGCGAAGTTCATCTCTCACCTGACCTTGGATCCTGCAGGTACGCTCTTCTCGGTTGTGACAAGCACGACATTCTCGCCGGAAGTCGCAGCAAGGATCATCCCCTGGGACTCGACGCCCCGCATCATTCGCGGCGCAAGATTCTCGACGAGGACGATCTTCATTCCCACAAGCGTGGCAGGGTCGTAGCATTTGCGGATGCCCGCGCATACCGTTCTGATTCCGGACCCGGTCGACACCTTGAATACAAGGAGCTTGTCGGCGTTCGGGTGGATTTCGCAGGAAATGACCTCTGCCACGACGAGTCTGATCTTGTTGAAATCGTCGATTGAGATGGGGAGTTCGGGAGCAGGGGGCACCGGGAGCACTGGCGCAGGCTGAGGTACCGGCATAGGTACCGGTTGTGGTTGTTGATCAGGTGACGTAAGGGGCTTTTGCTCGTCCATGTTTCCTCCAAAAAAACCGCCCGGACAAAGCCGGGCGGGTTAACGGTTAGTTGCCGCAACTGCTATTTGTATCGGTTCTCCATCATTTCCTGACGCTGCTTCTCGGCCATACGCTGCACTTCCTCGCGCTGCTTTTCGGCTTTCGCCTTCATTTCGGCAGCTTCCTTTTCCGCCTTGGCGCGTGCAGCTTCCATCTCAAGCCTGCGTCTTTCCACCATCTGGCGACCTTTTTCCAGATCACGGATGACCTTGTCGTTCCGCTTTTCGTAGTAGACCGGACGCTTTGCCTGTGCTTTGCTGCGACGCTCCTCTGCGAACCGGGAGCGGATCGCCTCGTACTTGCGGTTTTCGCCTTCCTTCTTTATCATGACAGCAGCCTGCCTCTTGGCAACCTGCTCGTGATACTTGATATTCTTTTCGTTCTTCTCGGAGTCCTTCCGGGCCTCCTCGCGAATTCGCGCATTCTCCTGCTCGCGCGCAGCCATGTCGGCCTCGCGCTTCTTGGCCATGTCATCGAACTTCGACTCAATTTCTTTGCGCTCAGCCGCACGCGCGGCCATGTTCTGAGCAATCTTCCGCTTGTCGAAGGCGCGATCCTCCTCCATTTTCTCGCGGGTCCGCTTCATCTGCAGTTCCAAATCCTCAGCGAGCTTCTGGCGATTCTCGAGTTCGGCCTTCAGGGCAGCGAACCGGGCCTCGATCTCCATGCCGCGAATCTCCCCACGCTTCTCGTTCTCAGCGATAACTCTCAGTTCCTCGCGTGCAAGTTCATCGGCGATCTTGCTCATCTTCTCTGATACGTACTTGCGCATCTCGGCGGCTTCCTTCTCGTCCCTGGCAGCTTGCCTTGCGCTCGCTTCAACAAGTTTCCCCGCGTGCTCGGCCGCATCAGATCGTGTCTTCTCCCATCTGGCCATCTCGTCCGCGCGACGCACATCCAGCGACTTCACGAATTCCGCATAATTCTTGCGGAATTTCTCCATTCTCTCCTGGAAGCCGGCCTTGGCATTCTCTGCGTCCTTGGCGGCGTAATAAAGGCGGCGCTCCGTATCGTGCTCATTCTGGGCCCGCGCAGCCTGGACTTTCGTCTTGGCCTCGCCAGACCTGTAAGCTGAAGACCGGTTTGCCGCATTGTCTTCTTTCTGCATTCTCTCGCGGGTCTTCGCGCGTTCCCTGGCCTGTCTTTCCGCATCTGCAAGCCGCTTCTCGAGATCATACGTGCGCTTGTTCTCCACGGGTTCGCCGCGCTTCTTCATATCCGCTTCAATTTCGGCCTTGGTGCTCTCCTTCGAGGGAAGCCAGGCCATTT
>JBAZOJ010000165.1:0-8444 GCA_041648755.1 Candidatus Brocadiia bacterium | reverse complement strand
AAGGCTGGTTCGCTGGAGGAAAGCCTGAATTTCTTCCGGCTCGCGCTTCCCGGCGCTGCGACTGCCGTCTCCGCAGCTATCTCGGCAGGCGAATTTGCACCCCCTCTCTACAAGGCGTTTGTTGAGGACGCAAAGCAATACTCGAAATGGGACGCCGTTCGTGAGGCATACTGTATCGTCTGGCGCGCGACTCCTGCCGAGAAGAGACCGGAGGTGGAGAGTCGGCTGAGGGTGCTCAACGATTACGTCATATTCTCACAGAATCCTGCAACCGACTCGACAATCTACACCGTGAAATCGAACGACAACCTTTCGAAGATCGCGGCAGCCAATGGCACGATGGTCAACCTCATCGTCAGGATCAACAAGCTCCGTAATGACAAGATCACCGTCGGTCAGAAACTGAAACTTCTGCAGGGCAGGGCGGCTGTCGTTGCCCGCAAGTCCACCTTCTCCCTGACATTGCTGTTCAATGACAAGTTCATTCGCAGCTACCAGGTCGGTACCGGGCGTGAAGGAATTGACA
Source organism: Candidatus Brocadiia bacterium (assembly GCA_041648755.1). Taxonomy (GTDB): domain Bacteria; phylum Planctomycetota; class B143-G9; order B143-G9; family B143-G9; genus JBAZOJ01. The sequence continues at coordinate 7,918 of JBAZOJ010000165.1, read as the reverse complement.
ATCAGACTCCTGTTGGAGCATTCACGGTCACCACGCTCGAGGAAAACCCGTTCTGGTACAAAGGGAACGAGCGGATTCCTCCGGGAGACCCGCGGAATATTCTTGGAACGCGATGGATTGGCATCAGCGCACCGCATTACGGAATCCACGGCACGACCGATGATTCCTCCATCGGTACGGCTTCTTCGGCAGGCTGCATCAGGATGAGAAACGGTGAGGTCGAGGAACTGTACGATTTCCTGCATATTGGCGACGCGGTGACCATTGAGGAATGATGCCCACTCTCGATAGCCTGCTGTACACCTTTTGCCATCACAGGCCCGACAGGCTGTTGCAGGCCCTTGGTGGTTCAAGCCTTCTGTGCGCAAGGTGCAGCGGGATCTACATGGGATTCGCCCTTGGGTTTGTTGCGCTCTTTTTTGCATTCCGTCGCAGAAGTGGAGACGTTTCGGCCCGGGGGCTGTGGCTTCCGGTTCTCTTGTGTCTGCTTCTTCCTATGGAAGTTGCAGGTGAGCGGTTCCTTGGGCTCGACCCCGGGAACTACGGCAGGTTTCTCTCAGGTTTGTGTTTAGGCTCGGGCTTTTCCGCCATCATCGTCACTTTCTGGGGGGCGTTCTTTCCGGAGGCAAATGGCGGTTTCCCCATCCGAACAGATATGAAGACCTTAGCGGCGTCCACAGCTTTCGCAGTCGTTGGCGGACTGCTTGCAGTGGTCCTCCTGTATGTACCCTTGGCGTTCAACGTATTGGTCATGCTGAGCCTTGCCGGGGCGTATGTTATCGTCAACGCCCTCCTCGCACGAGGGTTATTCGGAGTTCGCAGCGTACTTCTCTGCTTCGCATTGGGCTCTGTCCTGACGATCCTTGAGTGGACAGGCCTGTTCTTCCTGAACAACACGGTTCTGGCTAAACGATTCTGAGAACTCATTAGCAAAAAGATCCTCCGACCGGAACGGCCTTCGATGGCGGGTCTGCTGCAAGCGGCTTCGCCGAATCCCCTGTTCAGTCATTTTGACCAACTGTGAACCTTGCGGTCGGCCTTGAACCTGAATTTGAAGGGCGTTTATGCAACACTTGGGTATGTATATCGTAGTACTGTAGTACTGTCAGTGTTTTCCAGCTTGAGGCTTCGCCGTAGTCATGATCGCCTTTGAGTGTGCGTTCTCACGGAGGTATCGAGATGAGACTGTTCCACCACGCAATTATTGCCTTGTTTGCCCTGCTGCTGGTTCTTTCGTGTTCGATGCGGGTCTCCTCCGCAGCTAACTACACGCCATCGCTGTTGAACCCCACGGATTCTTCCACCGGCATTCAAGCCGACGGGTTCGAATTCTCGTGGTCAGTATCCAGCCAACCGGACAAGTTTGTGATCGAGTGGGCAACCGACATCTCTTTTTCGGCTACTACGCTCCTGTTCGCATACGAGTCGACCGCAACCACCTATGTGGTCAACGGCCTTCCCGGTAACACGGAGATCTATTGGAGGGTCTCGTCGTACAAGAACGCCATCAAGTACACTTCCGTGGCGTATTCGTTCACGACCGGCTCCGACAACGAACCCAGCAGAGTCGTCAGGATCTTCTACGATGACTTTTCGACATTCAACTCCAATGTATGGACCATCTCCGGCGCGACATACTACACGTATTACGACACTGTCAACTCCTGCATTCTCGCCCAGAACAGCTATTACTGGGGAGACACGGCGTACCTGGACGGACAATTCTCCATTCCTTCCACTCCTACGACGCTGAAGTACAAATGGTCACACGGTCTGGGGTGGGGCGTTGGAGACGAGATGTACGTTGAGTATTCCACAGATGGCTCCAATTTCATCGAAATAACCAGCTTGACCGGCAACAACTATGAATCAGGTCAGACAGGCTGGAATACCCCCGGTCCGTGGTCGACCTCTGAAGTCGATTTCCCTGCCGATGCCTTGGGCAAGTCCATTTGGCTGCGCTTCAGGTTCTACACTCAGGCATGCTATGATTCGTATCTGGATGACATAGAGATCTCCTACCTCAAGTACGAGCGGGCATTCGACGTGACATCGGATTACGGCACTCCTTCCCCAAGTGGCAGCACGATCATCGATGCTGGAACTCGGATCACTGCCTCTGTTGACGCCACCGCCTTTGCGCCGGGGATTACGGATAAGCGTTATCTGTGCTCCGGTTGGACCGGTTCAGGCTCGGTTCCTCTTACGGGAACGACAAATTCCTTCTCTGTCACTGTCTATCGCAGGAGTACACTGACCTGGAAGTGGTCAGTCGAGTACCGTGTTATCGTCTCCTCAACAAACGGATACGGTTCACCGACTCCGGGCGGAACCAACTACTACTTGTCCGGTACCCTTGTTACATTCACCTCCGCCGCTGTACAGGATACCGGTTCACCCACAGAACGCTATGGGATGAAGAACTGGACTGGTACCGGTTCATGCACCGGGCAAGGGTCGCAGACTTCGATCGCCTTCTCAATAACCTCCGCCAGTACGCTCACCTGGGTCTACAAAAAGCAGTACAAGATCACTTTTGTCAGCGCCTATGGCAGCAGTGGATTCGACCCTGCACTCGGCGACAATTGGATATTTGACACGACCGTGGTTCTCGCAACGGCGCCGGACTTCGTTGACATTGGCGGCGGAAACGGCGTGATGTGGAACGGCTATTCCTCCACAGGGACAGTGACACCGAATCAGCCGCGACCGGTTGTCATTTCAGTACGCGAGCCTCTTGTGTTCACCTGGCTATGGTCTCCTGCGTACAATCTGAACATTGTCAGTCTGCACGGGGTGTTGTCCGGGACCTTACCGGGATGGTATCTGTCTGGAACAGCAGTTAATGTATCCATCAGCGAGTACGCTCTGATAGACGATGAGTCTCGGTGGCATTGCGTCGGGTGGACAGGCACGGGATCCGCATCGAGCGGTACGTCCGCCACGGTTCCGCAATTCCTGCTTAATTCTTCCACGACCATTACATGGAACTGGAATCGCGAGTTCTTGGTCGAGATGACCGAAAACGCGGGGACCACTTCCCCCACCTCCGGATGGTTCGCTGAAGGCAGCCTTATTGCGATTAATGCTGTGCCGCCAGTTGACACCTCGGATACTCGCTATTTCTTCAGCATGTGGGCCGGGTCAGGCACAGGATCGTATTCCGGTACTGCTCCAGCCGCCAATGCTACTGTTTCCGGGCCGCTGACCGAAAGGGCAATCTGGAATATTGAGTATCGGCTGGTCGTGATCCCGATCAATGGCTCTCTGGCTTCAGATCCGAGCGGCTGGTATTCATCCGGAAGCCCGGTCCTTATCAGCGCAGTACCGCCAGAGGCGTCTTCCGGCGAAAGGTATGTGCCTTCTTGGGATGGGACCGGAGCGGGCTCTGTTACTCTGCCGCGCTTGGCGACAACTCCTGCAACGGTCAGCGTCACCGTCAATGCACCAATTGTCCAGAGAGTGCAGTGGAACATCCAGTATCTATTGACCATCGGGAACCCTGAGGGATTCGGCTTCTGTCAACCGAATCCCGGCGCTTACTGGTTCTTCGATGATGAATTCGCTCAAGGCTACTGCAAGTATGCCGATGCAAGCATGGTTTGCACGGGCTTCGATGCGACGCGCGACTCAGGCGGCCCGATATCTGGCGATACAGCGTTCTTCAGCATTCCGATGACGAGCCCCACCAGCCTGATCTGGAAGTGGGGAACTCGACCGGCGGAGATTTCCGTTACTTGGAGCGGAGCAGCTTCTCTCTCCGAAGTCGCCACGGGCCCGACGTCTATCGTCAGCCTGCCTGACGGCCGGATACTGGTCTATTTTGCCACTCCGGAGTCAGGGACAATCTCAAGGGCCGTCCTGCACGATGGTTCCTGGAGCACTACTGTCCTTGTTGAGAACATTGGCAATGTATCCTTCCTGGAAGCGTCTGCCGATTCGTGGGACATTTACCTTGTATTCTACCGGGCTGACCCGAGTGGCCTGATCTTCTATCATGACGGCTATTTCTCTGACAAGGTTGACTTCCAACCCGCGTCGTCGATCACTACGTCCGGTTCGCGCTGCAGCATCGCCGTTCACGACGGCGACGTCTACATTTCGTATTTCGACATGGCTGATGCGTCGCTGAAGGTTGCTCACCTGATCCAGGGAGGCTGGGAAACGACTACGGTTGACAATTCGGACGGGGCCGGCTACTTCAACAGCATAGCAATTCCCGTCTACAGCGGTCTTCCAGTCGTCGCTTTCGCCCGCAGCGGCGGAACAAAGGGCCTGTTCTTCGCCACGTATGACGGCGTGAACTGGAACACGGAGACCCTGGTGCAGGACTTCGCTGGCTGGTTCTGCTCAATGGCGCTCGAAATGAGCGGAATGCCCGTCATTGCATATCAGACCATGGATGCTCCGAATGGGAGCGCATTGCACCTGATCACCCCGGATGGCTCCGGATGGACGGACACACTGATCGACAACAACGGCGACACAGGCTATAACTCCGCGCTCGTGATCGATGCGTCCGGCTACGTGCACATTCTGTACACAAACAGGCACGACCTGATCTACTCGCGCGATACCGCTGGCGGCTGGACCCGCACGGTCCTTGTCACCGGAGGGGTGGACGGCCCGGTTTCCGTTGGTTTGAACTCAGGGAGACCCGCTGTTGTATTCACGCGTGACGGCAAGCTGAACTATGTGGACGGCACCGGCACAACGTCCTCCGGCGGTGGAACAACTCCTACTCCGACGACAAGTGGCGGCGGTGGCGGGTGTTTCATTGCAACCGCAGCGTTCGGTGCGCTCAGTGCTGGAACCGTCTCGCGCCTGACGGATGTCAGGGACGCGGTTCTCTCCGGCTCATCGGCCGGAACAGTGGCTGTTTCACTGTATTACACGCTGTCTCCTAATGTTGCCAGGGCGATTGCAGGCTCTGAGGCTGCCCGAGCCCTGCTCAGAGGTATGCTCAAGTAGATTCGTATTTACGGAATCAAAAAAGGGGGCCTGAGGGCCCCTTTTTTTTGCTGCCCTCACACAACTGGCCTGATAATGGGTTATCAGGACGATGTGGTTCTGCGCATAGCCTCTAAGGCTGTTTCCAGGGGATACGTTGAAACGCCCCTGGAGACGATTTTGACCAATTGAGAAGTACATGCAGCTTCTCCCCCCTCAAAAGGCACAATTGGTTGAGGACGGCCAATACTCGTCCTCTGGCCGTTGTTACAGCGTTTTTCCGCAAAAGCTGCCGACATACCTTGATAGCCTGGTCTCGAAATGCTACAATCGCGCAAACTAAACGTCTGGAGGCACAATGCCAAGACAGAACAACATGTTGCAGGTAGTTGCTGTATTTTCTGTCGTACTTGTCTTTGCCATGCTCGCTTTCCCCGGCGAGGCCGGAGCGGCGAACTATGTGCCAACCCTCCTGGCTCCTTCTGATGCCGCCACCGCGATCCCGCCGGATGGAACGGAGTTTTCCTGGTCGGTGAGTGCGACGCCTGACAGTTTTATCGTAGATTGGGCGCTTGACGACACTTTTGCCTCGGACAAGCTCCTATTCTCTTACAGTGTGAGCGCGCTGAAATACAACCTTCGCGGGTTGCCGGGAAGCACCACGATCTACTGGCGCGTAACTTCTGTGATCACGGGGATCAAGTACTCGTCGGCAGCATTCAGCTTTACTACCGGGTCGGACAGCGAGGCATCAAAACTCGTCCGGATGCTCTACGACGATTTCTCGTCTTGGAATAGCAGCACTTGGACAATCACCCAATCCTCCAGCATGTTGTACTACGACTCCGGCAACGGCTGCGTTCACGGGCGCTATTGGTCCTACTCGGGCGTTACTTCGTACCTGAACACCACCCTCAACATGCCCGCCACAGCCTGCGTCCTTACTTTCAAGTGGTGTCATTCCGGGGTGTACTACAGTTCATATCCGAACGATGCCCTGTACGTCGAGTATTCGCTTGACAATAACACATTCTCCCGCTTCGTGAGCCTGTCCGCCTCCACATTCGATTCAGGCTCCTCGGGCATTACGACTATCGGAACATACAAGACACACACTGTTGACATGCCATCAGGAACTCGGGGTAAGAAGATTTACCTCCGATGGGTGTTCCAGTCGGGATATGGCCCGGACGTGTTTGTCGACGATATCGAAATCTCATACATGAAGCTCGACAGAAAGCTCAATGTCAGATCAGACTACGGCACCCCTGTCCCCGATGGGGAAACGATATCCGAAGCGGGCACTATGGTCACCGCAACAGTGGATCTCCACGCGTTTGCCCCGGGCGTTCTGGATAAGAGATTCTACTGCTCGGGCTGGACCGGCACTGGGTCGGTTCCCGTTTCCGGTGTTGGCAACACAGCCAAGTTCTTGATTTACCGAACCAGCGCTCTTACGTGGACCTGGTTGACGGAGTATCGTGTCATTGTTGCGTCCACCAACAATTACGGTAGCCCGAATCCGAGCGGAACCAACTACTATCTCAACGGGACAGCAGTCACTTTCACCGCAGAAAAAGTGCAGGATATCGGCGATCCTGATCAGCGTTGGGGCCTCCTTAAGTGGACTGGTTCCGGTTCCTGTTCCGGAACCGGAGCGGAAGCCTCTGTTTCCTTCAAGATAACTGCTGTGAGCAATCTGACATGGACCTACAAGATTCAGTACAGGTTGACGATGGCGAGTGCTTACGCTGCTTCCGGTTTCGACCCGCCACTCGGCGACAACTGGATCTTCGACGCCTCCGTCGTCCTTGCTACTGCGCCTGATTTCATCGACCTCGGCGGCGGCTTCGGTTTCATGTGGGCAGGCTATTCGGCTCCTTCTGCAGTTATTCCCGACCAGGTTCGCCCCGTCGTAATTTCTGTCCGGTCAACCATGACCTTTACCTGGCTTTGGAGCACTGCCTACAACCTTGCCGTTATCACCCCATTTGGCTCGATTGCAGGCAACCAGCCAGGATGGTATCTGGCAGGCACGAGCATCAGCACTGCAGTCACGGAGATTGCCCCTACCACGAATGATGACACACGGTGGCATGCGACCGGTTGGTCTGCCACAGGTTCGGTTGGAAACGGCGTCGGCTTCGTGGTGCCCACTTTCCTTCTTAACTCACCGACGGCAATCAACTGGATCTGGGTCAGAGAGTTTTTCTGCGAATTCACCTCAAATGCGGGCAGTGTGCTCCCCTCCACCGGGTGGTTCGCCGAGAACGCCTCACTTCCTATCAGCGCGATTCTTCCCGGAGACACTTCCGATACCCGGTACTTCTTCAACGCATGGCAAGGGCAGGGCAGAGGCTCATATTCAGGCACAAACCTGTCGGATTCTGTCAGCATATTAGAGCCAATCAGCGAGCGAGCCGTGTGGAACATTGAGTACAGGCTGACTGTGCTGGTGCTGACCGGCGGTACTTTGGCACCGGATCCCAGCAACTGGTATTCTGAAGGTGCTCCGGTGACGATTAACGCAGTCCCGCCAACAGCAAGCTCAGGTGAGCGTTACCGCGCCAATTGGCTGGGGACGGGAATCGGCTCTGTCACTCTTCCGCGGTCTGACGTCTCGCCCTCAAGTGTTATCGTGACAATGGGTGGCCCGATTGTCGAGCGGGTGCAGTGGAACATTCAGTACAGTCTAACCATCGAGAATCCAACGGGCAATGGCTTCTGCTGGCCAAATGTCGGCACTCACTGGTATTTCGGCGGTGACACCGCGGACGGATACTCCTCGTACGGGTTCGAGACAATGGTCTGCACCGGCTACACGGCGACTGGTGCAGTATCGGGCGACTCCAAGCCCTATTTCTCGTTCTCGATCGACACGCCGACCACCATCTCCTGGACTTGGGGCGATCGTCCTGCTTCCGCCACGAACGTGTGGGGCGGGATGTCGAAACTCGGCGATGACCAT
>JBAZOJ010000164.1:0-8516 GCA_041648755.1 Candidatus Brocadiia bacterium | reverse complement strand
GCGCAAAATCCCAAGACTACTGCAAGTTTGCATCATTCCTGTCGACCGAGTAGGATTGCAGTTTCCGGCACAGCCTTATGGCAGATGCCGAATCCCGCGGCCTTCACGCCCCTGCCCCCTTTGCCCTATTTGTTCTCTTCCTTCGAGGCGGGTTTCTTCGTCCGCAACACCACCATCAGCACAACGGTCAGCACAACCAATCCCAGCCAGACGAACAGCATTGGCTTGTAGTCAATGTCTTTCATACTGTAGTGACTGCCGCCCGCACTGAAGTAAACCGGGCCGCCCCAGAGCGGCGCCACAAGGCGGGCGCCATCCCATTGACCGATCAGGATGTTGAAATTGCCCCACGGCATGAAGAACAGAGTAAGAAGGAAGAACGCGTAGCCGATGGCAAGAACAGTACCTTGGGCCTTGTTCATCTGAACCTCCACTGACCCATTATGCGCACGCCCCCCTGCGCGTCAAGGCCATTGGACAAGCCGACGCTCAGCCCTTGTTCTCCTGCTTGGTTTCAGGGCGCTTCTTAGTGCGCAGGAAGAAAAGCAGCGCGACCGTGATGACAATAATCACGATCCACTCGATGATCAAAGGCTTCAGGTATATCAGATTGTCTTCGTTCGCCCACCACCACAGGGGGCCAATGCGCTTGTACAGATTTCCCCCGTGCGGCTCGAGGTAGTCGAATCGGACGAATAGGAACGACAGGCCGAAAAACACTGCCCCGTATGCTATCGCGATCTTCTGAGCCTTGTTCATGAGTGACCTCCCGCGCGTTCCATCCAGAGTCCCTTGCGCTCCAGAACATCCCATGCTTCAGCGAGCAGTGTCGCAGAGCATTTCCGAAGCTCGCGGTAGATTAGACCCCCCATTTATCCGAAGGTTGCAGGCGTCAGAACACTGTGCTGACCTGTGAACCGCCGACGGCCCATTATGCGCCCCCCCTGCGCGTCAAGGCCGCAATGTTCCACCAACTATAACAACCATTCATGGACGTGCTGTGTAATCGAAACGAGCACAGAAAACGACGCAGCCCGGCCGGAGAAGCCGACCGGGCTGACGAACCAATAGCACTTAGTTCTCTTCTGTCTTGTGCGCGATCGCCATGAATTCATCGACCTGAGGTCCGTAGTCGCGCGTCATCTTGCTGACGATGAACAGTACGGCAAATGCTGCCGTAACGCCAAAGACTCCCGGACCCCCTGCGGTTGACAAACCCATGAACTTAGGGACACCGGAAAGCAGAAGCACGATGAAGAAAGAGGAGACAACCAGACCGGTAACGATCCCGGCTATCGCGCCCTGCCGTGTGAGCCCTTTCCACCAGAGGCTGAGCAGCATCACCGGGAAAATCGCGCTGGCGGCTATGCCAAACGCCAGAGTGACGAGCCATGCGACATTTTCCGATTTCAAAAGGACTGCGAGAACCACGGAGACTCCGGCCATCACGAGCGTTGTGACGCGCGCAATGTTGATCTCCTGCTTCTCCGAAGCATCCTTGTTGATGTAGACCTTGTACAAATCGTGGCTGATTGTCGAAGCCACGGTGATCATCAAGCCCGCGGCCGTGCTCAAAATTGCCGCAACGGCTCCAGCGGCGCCAACAGCCATTAGAACTTGTCCGCCAATATTCCCGCTTATCTCGAGAACCGCCATATTCTTGGCGATTCCCGCTTTGCCTGCAGCAATCCAGGCTACCAGTTGCTGGTACACCTCAGGCATCAGAAGGAAGCCCAAAAAGATTGTGCAGAGATAGAATATTCCGAGGGAAACGATGCACAGCGTGACGCTCTTCTTTGCAGCTTTCGCGCTTGGCACTGTGTAGAACATGATGAGTATATGGGGAAGCCCTGCCGTACCGAAGACCAGCGCCAGGACAGTACTGATCTGGGACAGCATATCCGGAGTCTGAATTCCTATGGTCATTGCTGTAGGCGCATTAGGCATCATCTCCCGGGCAATCTGAACAGCCGCCTGAGCGTTCGGGGCAGCGGCAACTGCCGCGGCGACTGCCGGGTCCTTTCCGGCAAGTCCGGGTGGCACGACATTAGACAGCACCTCGAACAATTTGAAGATCGAGCCATCAAAGTAGATGATGAGTCCCAGGACGGTGATTACCACCATGGCAGCGAAGAGGAAAACCGCTTGAACAAGCTGGTTGTAGAGCGTCCCCTTCATACCGCCGAAGATAATGTAGATACTCATCAGGATGCCGAGTCCCACGGTGACGAGGATGAAATTCCAGCCGACAATCATCTCGAACAGCAGACCCGCTCCGAGCATTTGAGGCACGAGGTAAAAGGTCGATATCACCACGGTGGCGATCATCACGACGAGCTTTATCTTATTGTCAGGGAAGCGCCTGTGCAGGGCGTCCGCGACAGTATAGCTGCCAACATTGCGCAGGGGGCCTGCAATCAATAGCAGCACGGCCATGTATCCGCCAAAGAACCCTATCGCAAGCCAAATCCGGTCAACACCAAATATCGCAATATCGCCTGCGCAGCCCAGAAAACTGGCTGCCGATAGGTAGCTTCCAACAAGTGCAAGACCGGTTGTGACCCAAGGGGTGGATCTTCCCGCTGCATAGAAGTCCTTGGTCGTCTTCGTTGACTTCTGGGTCAACCATGTGATAACGATGGTGACAGCGACAAAAAAGACGATGAAGCCGAATACGAGTGGGTAGTTCAGCACGGCATCACTTCCAGACTGCGAAGTAGACCGCGATGAGCAACCATGACAGGGGGAAGACCATCAGTGAGAGAAGCAGGCCGAGTGGCATTCCAAGCGCCGGAGTCATTGCGAACTCCCGAAGCGTTGGGGTCTGGATAATTGCGGTACCCATGTAGAACAAAAAAAACGGAACGAAGAGGCCAAAGCTGAGGAAGAACCTCGTTCGGATACTACGGCCCGTTGCGGGCTCGGGGCTCGCAGGGCATTGCGGTTCGGTCGACATGAAATCTCCCTTTTCTGAATGCTTGTTGTGTCATCAGGTTCTCCAGATTTCCGTCAGGCGAATCCATCGTCTGGCGTCGCCGAATCGCAGCCCGGAATCCCTACGAACGACAAGGGACTCGAACATCGAGTTCCTGTCAGGAATTTTACATCTTCGACGCACAAGGTCAACTGTCACGCATTTTGCCATAACTCTTTGCACTTTGGCATGTTACGAGCGCTTATGCTCGCTTTGTGAATCGTGATATTCTTCACGACAGGTTAATATTGCCGCTTTCACAGTTTCATCCTAGTGTATTTGGGATATTTATCACGATATATGCCTCCAGCTCACGGATCCGGTCGATAACATTTGTGCTTTTTATCACGACATAAAGCAGACATGCCACCAAAGCCCACCTTGAGTGATGCATTGGCTCGGAGACAGGCAGTACTTGCCTCTTCTCCCCATTCGCGCTCCTCCGGGAAGGGCGCGGAGATCGAATGCTATCGGCGGGATATCCCGACATCCGGAACTAAGATGTCCTTGACTTGCGCTTGAGATTCAGCTCAACCCTGCTTTTCAGCTTGGCAGCGCTGAAAGGCTTGGCGACGTAATCGTCCGCGCCTACGTCGAGGCCCTGTACTGTACCTTCCTCCTCGGCATTGGCAGACAGAAAGATGACAAGTATCTGGGATGTGTCCAAGGAAAGCCTGAGTTGCCTGCAAACCTCGAATCCAGTCATTCCAGCCATCATCACGTCGAGGATCACCATATCCGGCACATGCTTTCGCGCGAGTAGCAGACCTTCTCACCAGTTGAGGCTTCGAGGATTGTGGCAAACATGCCACGAGTGGTGGCGGCAACAATTTTGCGAATACTCGGATCGTCGTCTACGACCAGCAAGATGGGATGAGTCAACTCGCGCTTGGCAAAAGGAATCAGCCAAGGGGACATCGTCAGCCTCAGTCGGACCCGGAGTGCTACGTCGAGCTTCTACTATGGTCTACCCATTCTTGGTGAATTGCAGCGCCCTACGCAGAAGAGACCCCTCATCCAAGCCACTATCCAACAAACCACAGACTGCTTCCACCGAGAGCCCAGTCCGACTGACCAGCCTATTCACCTCTCGCTGCACGTCTTCTGCCGTCCCGCATTTGAAACCTATCTCCACCATCTGCGAATGGAGACGACGAACAACAGTCTGCACAGAGCCAGTCTCAATAGAGAGTGACTGTGTACCAGGCAAATTCCTAGGCCTAAGCTCATGACCAGTTGCATCTTCCGGCATCCCAACCTCCAAGTTAAGTTAGCAAATAGTATACAACATGCACGGAGTGTTGCAGCACAATGGACCGCCTACTTACAAATACAGCACCCAGTGACGGCCGTGGCACTCACGGGTCGGACTGCCCGGAAGATGTGCAGGTAGAGCATTGGTTTGGGGTGAGGCGGGGAGAAGAATAGGCAAAAAGGGCAGATTTTCCATCAATGTTCAGGATGGTCAGGATAGGAGAGATTCCGCTTTCTTAAGCCACGCGCGGGCTGGGACGGAGGGCGTCAGCCGGAGCGGAAGGGGCGGAGGGATAACCATTAGAGAGGGAGCAGGCGCCGGTATTCGTCAGGGAGTGTTTCTGAAAAATAAGGAGCGTTCACTGCTATCCCCCGCGCCTTTAGAGCACTCACATTCGGGGGGTGCTTCACCCAATTGCGGTCCAAAGTGACAATTTCTGCGCACTCACCCGCAATTGCCGAGGAGACGATAAATGCATCGATCGTTCCGAAAGATACTTTCTCCTCCCAGAACATCGCGCGCGCATTTGCACACACGAAGAAACCTGCTTGCACATGCTCAATGAGGCCGCCATCTAACACCGCGCGAATCGCTTTGTGGGACTCAGGTGACAGGAGCCTATCTTCGCGGATGTGCCGACATTCAACCAGAGCAATGGTCGAAGTGACGAGTGTGATCTTGCCATCAGTGGCTGCTTGCCAAAGGCGCTGGAAGGCGAGAGCGGATGCACGTTGGCGAGTATCCTCATCAGTACCCGGGTCTTCATACAGGGCGACGCTGCGCAAATCCTCCGGGCGATATTTCAAGGCGGAAATGAACACGCAGGAATCAACAAAGACCCGTGGCTTAGTCTCCATTCCTCATCCTTTGCATGTATTCTACGACGGATAGATCTCCGGTCATGTCAGGTATTGCGCCCATGAACTGCTCGATATCACCAGGCTGCAGTTGTGGTGCAGCTTCGACGTGCTTCAAAGTCATGTCATGCGTAATCCCGTGTGCGAAGTCGAGCAGGACCGTGCCTGAGAAGTATGCAACCGTCTCCTTATTCTCGATGAGGGCAGCAACTTGGCCATAGAGCGCAAGCGGCACCATGACCTTGGTGCGTCTGGCCGTGGCCAACTCACGTACCCAGAGATAAGGAGAATTGCCTTCTATATGGAATTCAGTTATCTTCCCCTGAATCGTACTTCCGGTACTTGTGACGAACTTCCTGATCAGTCGGCGGATACCACCGTATGTTGCGCTGGTTATCTTGCAGGTGTCGAGGATCTCCGGCGGGGTTTCTCCAATGACATCAAAGGTCATGGTGCGTTCGCCATCAATGGTCCGGGCAAGAGTCATAAAGCTCTGGATAGTGTCTGGTCCGTAGTCCGAATATTCGGGTGCTCCCTCGTCAGTTGGTGCGCTTGCCGTCTTAACCATGCCTAACAAGGCCCGTGCAAATCGCTTTCCGGGCTCTGCGACAATTGCAGGTTGCTCCAGATCCGCGATCAGGGGAGAGCCTGCAGACATCTTCATGACGCGCCATTCGCGTTTACCTGAACCATACCCCATGTCATTCTGTAGTTTGTCCAGCAGGTCTAGCACCTTGCTCAGATGGCCTACGATATCAGCCAGCAATTCCGGGGACTGCGAGAGAGAACAACGAATCTTCAGCTTTTCCATGCCACACCTCCGGCCAAGTACTCTATTCTACACCTGCGGCTGGGAAGGACAAATGAGACGCTGATCATTTGTTCAACTCATCCCGCAATTGGGTGAGATCTGCCGAGACATTTTCAGCCTGAAAAGTGGCCTCCTTAGCGTCGGGCACTGCAAACCGAAACGTGGTTCTGGATCCTTTCACTGAGACATTTTGGATGCGCTTCAGGTTAACGGCCACTTCATGCAGTACAGGCCTCATCTTCATTCTGGCGACAAACGGGTTCCACTCACCGACGAGAACGCGTTCCAGAAAAAGGGTCTTTTTACCAAGTATCATCAGGATACTGGCCCCCTGCGGCGGAACTGCCTGAGCACACAAAAACTCATACTCATTGTTCAGGTAAAGTCCCTTTGCGACAGGGGCCGCCTCCCACACCAGTTCTTTCAGCTTGGCAGTGAACCACTTGTGAGCCTCCTCTATCGTCCCTTCGCATCCCGTACAGGGAATACGAACACCATCAACGTGGACGATGTTAAGCCAGGCAGAAGGCGCTGAACCGAGTTTCGTAACAGCCAACTGCACGTAGATACAGTCCACATCCGCCACCCGCATGATTCCCGGCCCTACAACGGTGAATTCCATTCCTTCACTCCTTCATGTCGCATATGTTCTCTGTTCCTGATAGCAAGACCATTCCGATTATACCGGGCAGAACCGCTCGTTCAAGTGGACGGCCTTTGCCGTCTGCCACCCGCCCCCGACCTTGGCCGGGGCCCAGCTTCTGCGCGACGGCCTCTGAATCGAGACAGGTCATTTATCCGGTCATAGGTTCAGAATCGTTGCTTCACTCCTTCGTCGTCGGCGTGATCTTATAGACATACACATACCTCAAGCGATCCCCTCCGCGCGGTCCGCCCTTGCAGCCAAGGTCAAGAAGGGCCTTTTCTACAGACCTTGCCTCTGGCTCAGAATTGCAGGCCTTGTAGGTCCATTTGCCCTGGCTATGAGAGACGTTATGTTCACCGAAAAGCCTCTGCCTGGCGTCTGTGGCAATGCCTGCATACCACGCCGTGTATCTGACGCCGCTGCCGTCAGTTCGCATCATGTGGCCCCTAAGATAGGCCAAGACTTCGGTTGCCGACGCCATCGTTACTCCTTTTGAGCAGTCCTCAGCAACTCACCGCCCTCTTCGCGGGCCTTCTTCCATGCCCTTGGATCCGAAGGCGGAAGGTCCGGGCGTTTGCCCGCGAGCAATTCCTCGATGGTGAGAATCTGCACCCGGAGGTACTTCTTGAAATCCACTTCCCAGAAGCCGGAAGCCATCGCCTCAACGCGCATGGGTTCGGTGGGTGGCGCCAGAGTGATGAGTAGCCCCGCGGGCGCCTTCTCGCGCTCCATGACGCCCTTCAGGTCGCGGATCATCGAGACGGACACGTTCCCGCCGCCCTTAACTGAGACGATCACCTTCTCTGCAGGTCTTCCAACTGACGATACGAAGAGTACCCCGTCGATGCCGGAGTCGGCTCCCTTCTTCTTGTCTTTGAAGGGCATTGCGTCGACCAACGATAGCGCCCACCACTGGAACTGGTAGGCCTTGCCACGCTCCATCAGGTTGCGTGCGCCGTCAGTATCCTTGGGGGTGCCGTGGACTTCAAAGGAGATCCCCGGGAACGCCTCTCTCAGCCGACGCTCGATCAACGAGATCGCCAAGTGGGTAACATCGATGCCAATCCACTGGCGCTTGAGGCTCTCGGCAGCATGTAAGGCTGTGCCACACCCGCAGAATGGGTCAAGAACAACGTCGCCTTCGTTGCTGGAAGCTCTGATGATTCGCTCAAGAAGGGCCAGAGGCTTCTGCGTCTGGTAACCTAGGGCTTCCCCGCGCATGGCCATCAGAATATCACTCCAGTCATTCTGGAGAGGAATGCCGGGCATCTCGTCGAGATAGCGCTTGTGTCGGGGAACGGAGCCTGGATTGCTCTGGACAATCCGCCCCTGGCGGTGAAGTTCCTCCATGCTCTCCTTGGAGAAGCGCCAATATCTCGTAACACCAAGGTACTCATAATGCGGGTTCCCCTTTTCGGGAGCTGCTCCCCCGGGAGCAGTCAAATCCCCCAACTGGAAGCGCCTGCCCGTTTCGGGTTCCACATGTCGATAGAACTTTCGAATGTACTCCTCGCTATACGGTGTGTAAAGCCAGTTCCAAGTCCACTTATCTGTCTTGGTGTAGAAGAGAATGACGTCACGGATGTTCCCGTACTGCTTTCTTCCCTGCTTTGCATCGCAGTGGGCGCTTTGCCGCTTCCAACTGATTTCTGTCCTGAAGCCATTGATCCCGAACACGCCATCAAGAACCACCTTCAGGTAGTGTGATGCGGTCGGGTCGCAGTGCAGGTACAGGCTGCCTGTCGGCTTCAGCACGCGATGGAGTTCGACGAGTCGTGCAGCCATGTTGACTAAGTACGCCATCATGTCGTTCTCGCCGAGGTACGTCCGCAAGGCAAGAATCATGTACGCGACATCGTGTTTGCGGTGCTTCCCCTGAGAAACGTCGTAATACGCTTTCTCTGCCTCCTCGCCCCAGTGCCATGTATCCTCGAATGCCTCGATCTGGGCGGGTGAATCCGTGCCCTTCTTCG
>JBAZOJ010000163.1:0-8618 GCA_041648755.1 Candidatus Brocadiia bacterium | reverse complement strand
GGGGGGAAAGGTCGGGTATTTCCGCGAGGCTCTCCTCGCGCGCTATTGCACGTTTGAGGCGGGAGTTTTCAGCGCGCTGCATCTCCAGCGCTTCCCTGAGCCCCCTGATTTCGGACTCTCTGGCGCCTTGTTCACGGAAGGGATTGAGCAGGCTTTCGAACAAGCCGGATACGCCTGCAACGGCGTCGCGGTGAGCGGAAGCAACCGGCTTGCAGATGTCCATAACAGACAACTGCAAATCCTTGATCCTGTCGTCAAGCAGAATAAGGAACCCGCAAAGGCAAATGACAATTCCGGGCAGTGCGATTCTGCGCCAGTCGAACACGCTTAACCAATCAGGTCGTCAGAAGTAAACAGCACCTGCTCGTAAAGCTCGAGCTTCTCAAGGACCTTGAACGTCCCGCGCGCAACGCAAGTCATCGGATCTTCCGCGCTTCGCACAGGAATTCCAGTCTCACGAGTGATGACGGCGCCCAACCCGCGAAGAAGCGAGCCGCCGCCAGCAAGGACGATTCCGTTTCTGAGGACGTCGCCGGCAAGTTCCGGTCTCGTCTCTTCGAGTGTCTGCTTGATTACCTTGATAATGGAGTCGACAATGGGACGAAGTGCGACCCTGATTTCCTCGGAAGTGACGATGGCTCTTTCAGGCAGGCCGGTAGCGAGGTTGATTCCGGCAATCTCAGTCTTCTTTTCTTCGCCGAACCCTTCGGCCGAGCCGATTTCGAGCTTAACATGTTCAGCGGTCGGGTTGCCGATAGCCAGCTTGTGCGCTTTGCGGATATGGAGAATTATCGCGGAATCCATCTCGTCGCCAGCGACCCGGATCGAGTTTCGCGCGGCCATGTCGCCCAGCGAAACGACGGCAACTTCGGTCGTGCCGCCGCCGATGTCGACGATCATGCTTCCCGTGGGTCTGCCCGTCGGCAGCCCGGCGCCGATTGCAGCCGCCATCGGTTCCTCAATCAGGAAGACTTCACGCGCCCCGGCCCGTTCCGCGGCATCAATCACGGCACGGCGCTCGACCATTGTGATTCCGGTGGGCACGGCAATAAGGACTCTTGGCTTAACCGAAAGCCACTTCGAACTGCGGGAGGACTTCTCCCTGGCTTTGCGAATGAAGTAACGCAGCATCGCCTGGGTAACGTCGAAGTCCGCGATGACGCCATCCTTCATAGGCCGGATAATGGAGATGTTCGCAGGAGCGCGGTCTTCCATTTCCTTGGCCCGATCACCCACGGCCTCGCCGTCAAGAAGGATTTGTCGGTTATCCTTGCGGATGGCGACGATAGATGGTTCAAAAACGACGATGCCGATGCCGCGAATCGCCACCAGCGTATTCGCGGTACCCAGGTCTATCCCGATGTCCTCAGAGAACATCGAGAGAAACTGACTAATTATCTTCCTGACCATCTACCCCCGCAGGTTCCGAGTCAAGCAAAAAGGGCAGGGAAATCCCTGCCCTTCTGAATACGCGATGGATAGTGCCCTCACTACTAGGCGTTAAACAGTCCGTAGAACTCTTTCAGCTCCATGTAGCCGAGCACGATTCCTACGATGAGCATCACAAGTGCGAGTACGAGCATGAACGTCCAAGGCAGGGTGCTCTCCTCGCCAGATTCGGTCTGCTCACCCTCGAGGACTTCCTGATCCAGATTTTCAGCCATGGGGTTCCTCCGTTATTCCTAGGGTGCTTAGTTGGTGAAGGCGTTGTCGCCGATTTCGACCTTGGCATCGGGCGTATTCAAGGTCTCGGGAATAACGCGAGCCACGCAACTGTCAGGATACGTGCTCTCGATGCGGATCTTGCAGATGTACTGCTCGCCACGATGGACGATGAATTCCATACCGCGGGCGACCTTGTCGTCCTTGCCGACGGACAGCATAACGATGCCAGCTTCATTGTTTACGCCAATGACGCGGCCGCGCATGGTGACCTTCGACTTGACATCGGGAATGTTCTCCTTGGTGACTTCAGCGTACTTGCGAAGAGCCAGAGTGAGGCCTTCGTTATCGGTCTTGGCCTGTTCGAGATCACGCTGGGTGTTCTTGAGCTGGAGCATAAGGGAGTTGGCCTTATCGCGGAGGGTGGTGAGCTGGTTCACGACGCGCTCGTAGTTGCGCTTGGTCTCGAGCAGGTCCTGAGCATCTCTGCGCATCTTCTCGTTCAGGCTGTCAATTTCCTTCACGAGGTTGTCAACCTTGTCATTCATGGAGTTGAGAGAGTCTTCCTTCTGCTTGGAGAGAGTCTCAAGGCGTTGCTTCTCATTCTCCTTATCGGCGATATCCTGTTTTAGCCTGCTGGTCTCAGCGGCGAGATTGTCCCGGTCCGCCTTAATGGTGGCAAGCTCGTTCTGGACGTCACCCTTCTGCTTCTGCAATTCCTTGATCTGGTCGTCCAAGGCTACCTTTTCAGTCTTGGCACGATCAGTGACGCCAGCATACAGCGCCTTCCAGTTGGCTCTCTGAGCAAACAAGGCGATGGAGATGCCGCTAAGGGCAAAACTGAAAGCAAGGATTACGACGACCAGGATCTTCGAAACGGTGCTCATCTTTCCTCCTTAAAGGAAACTCTTTCCTCTCGCTCGCACGGCTCGAAAGAACGCGTAAGGGGCTGTTATAGCGGCCAGACCGCCGTTGTCAAGAAAAAACCACGTCTTTTTGTCGGCCGCCGGGTGAGGATTATAGTGACGCCCAGCGGCGATGCAAGAAAAAAAATCAAGGTTCATCGCGAGTCAGTCGCTGCAGTTCAGCATAGGCGTTTTTCGCCGCCGCTTGCTCTGCATCGCGCTTCGTCTTGCCATATCCTGCTGTAAAGCGCATGCCTGCAAATTCGACGGCCACAACGTATGTTTTTCCGTGTTCCGGCCCGCTGTCCGCCAAAACCAGGTAACGCGGAAGGTCGCGCCCCATGCTTTGCAGGAACTGCTGCAGAATGGACTTGTAGTTCGATGAATCGCAGTTGCGTTCCGGCACGAAGAGCGGACGGGACGCAAAATGCAGGTCAACAAGCTTTCGCACCCCGTCTATCCCACCGTCAAGATACACTGCTGCGACCAACGCCTCAAAAGAGTTTGCCAACAGTCGCGGCGACAGGGGGGTATTCGCAAGGGATTCGCCGATTGAGATGAATGACCGCAGGCCAATCTCCTCGGCAATTTCGGCCAGTCCGCGCGTCGAAACAAGCTGAGCCCGGTACTGGGTCAACATCCCCTCATCCTCATCGGGAAATCGCCTGAAAAGGAGTTCTCCGACAAGGAATGAGAGCACGCCATCGCCAAGGAACTCAAGCCTCTCATTCGACAAACCGGGCGATGAGGCAGCGCTGGAGTGAGTGAGCGCATTTTGCAGGATGCTGATATCGCGGAAGTGATACCCGAGCCTGTCTTGCAGGACGGCAGGATCGGTTCCATCATCGACAGGATTCTCCGGACACGCATCCGGAGAGTCCGATTCCTCGCGCTGGCAGTCATCCTCAGGCAATTGCAGCGGGCTCACCTGTTCCAACCAGGCCATCCTTACTTCTTCAGTGACCCAACGATTTCGGCCGTTTGTTCAGCGATGACCAACTCCTCGTTTGTCAGGTAGGCCCAGACCTCAACGCGGCTATCTGGTGTGCTGATCTTCATCGTCTTGTTGCCCATCGCAGCCTTGTTGAGTTCCGGGTCCATCTTCAGGCCAAGGTACGACAGGTTCGGGCATATCCACTCGCGGATGACGTCTCCGTTTGTTCCGATGCCACCTGTGAAGACCAGCGCGTCCAGACCTCCGAGTGCTGCAGTGTACGCGCCGATGTATTTGAGCACCCTGTAGGAGAACATCTCGATGGCAAGTTTTGCACCTTCGTGCTTGCCCATGTTCTCTTCGAGCGTACGCATGTCGTTGGACAGACCACTGATTCCGAGCAGGCCGGAGAACTTGTTCATCAGGTTCGACAATTGCGCGGCGTTCAGGTTGTATTTCTCCATGATCGCCACGAACAGGAACGGATCGACATCTCCGCAGCGAGTTCCCATCATGAGACCTTCGACCGGCGTGTAGCCCATCGAGGTGTCGATGCTCTTGCCTCCCTTAACGGCGGCCACAGAGCATCCATTTCCGAGATGGCACGTCACAACCTTGAAATTCGGGTCATTCTCACGTCCCATCTTCTTCGCCACTTCCACAGCAACATAGTAGTGGCTCGTGCCGTGGAAGCCGTAACGGCGATAGCGGTGCTTCTCGTAAAGCTCCATAGGCAGCGGGTACAGATACGCATACTTGGGCATTGTGTGATGGAAAGCCGTATCGAAAACCACTGCCTGCGGAGTACCCGGAAGCAGTTTCGTGCATGCATCTATGCCCTTGATGTTGTGCGGGTTATGAAGAGGGGCAAGCGGCGTACACTCAATGAGAACCTGCATGACTTCAGGAGTGACAACGGCAGGCTCGTAGAACTTTTCTCCGCCATGCACCATCCGGTGCCCGACGGCATCGAGTTCGGATATGCTACGGATAACGCCCATCTTGGAGTCAACGAGGACCTCGAGCACCCATTCGATGCCCTGCGAGTGGTCGAGTACATCCCGATCGAGCCTGTACTTCTCCCCCTTGGCCTTGTGCGTGAGGAACGAACCGGGTATCCCGATTTTCTCGAGCGTTCCGCTGCAAAGGGGCTCGGGGTTCGGCGGAACCAGGAGCTGGTACTTTATGGAGGAACTTCCGGCGTTAACAACCAGTACTTTCAAGGTTGCCCCCTTACTTGGTGGACTTGCCAGGACAGCAGGCCCGGCCGTCGGTGGTGTACTCGAAGAAGCCCTTGCCGCATTCGAAGCCGATTTCGCGGCGGCCGACACGCTCGGTCAACATCCTGTGGGCGGAGAACTCGGCTGAACCGGATTCGCGCACGAGATCTTCGCACCACTCGGAAATCACATCCAAGCCAATCGAATCCGCCAAGGCAAAAGGCCCGCTGGTCAGGCCCATTGCGCTGCGCAGAGAGTTGTCAGTTCCGCAAATCTTCCCGCCTGCATCAACTGTCTTCATTGCAGAGTTCAGCAAAGAGACAAAAGAGCGGACCGAATATGCTCCGGGAATGTCGGGGGTCACCACCGGGGTCTTGCCCATTCTCTTGACGAACTCCGACACGGCGGCAACGGCCTCAGGGGTGCTGTTCCGCCCGGGGATCACTTCCAGCTTGGGCGAATCCCATACCGGCGGGAAGAACCTCAGCCCCACAACGCTTCCAGGATGCGAAATCCCTGCACAAAGCTTGGCAACGGCTACACCGCCAGGGTTGACGGCCACAATTACATCGGCCCCGCAGGCCACTTCCAAACGACGCAGCAGTTCCTTTTTCTTTTCCAGGCCACCATTGGTTGCATCCACAACCAGCCACGCCTTGGCGGGTAGTGATTTCAGCTCTTTCAAAGTACTGATCCTGGAAAGCACGGCCTTCGCCTCGGACGCGGAAAGCGTCCAGCGCTGGACCTTCGCCTTCAGATCAGCCTTGAAGCCGTCAGCCTGGCAATCGCACTTTTCGGTTTCCAAGCAGATAATGTGGACCTTCAGGCCGCAGAACGAAGCCGCAGCCGCCACTTCCCTGCCGAGCCTGCCATCGCTGAGGACGACAACCTCTTCAAGGGAACGCCCGGTTGACTTTTGCTCGTCGATCGTGGGTGACATCAGACCTCCAATCGGGATTTCCTTCCCGAAAGGGGAATAATAAGGCGTTTTGAGCAGGGCAAAAAAGTTTCGCACCGTGACACAAGGACTTGGGTAGCATGAAAGTACTGCAGGAGTCAGCCGCTATGGCCGACTCCTGCCTGTGTTGCTTAGAATTGAGAGACGAGAAGGCCGCCGAAAACAGCACCGAGGATCGCACCGATCCAGGGATTAGTGCCTATCGGTCAGCCATCGCCCGCACGCTTGCGGAAGAAGGCTATTCCAGCGCCAACAGCCGCTCCAAGGGCCACTCCGACCGCAATTCTGATGTAGTAGTTCAATCGTTTTCCTTCCTTGCCCGATTGCCCTCAACTCCGCACACGCGGCGCAAAAGCACGCCCATCGGGCAGAAATCCGTGAAGCCGTATTGCAGCAGATTCAGCCCTACAAACACAGGAATCAGGAAATACCAGGGCGAGATGAAGTAGCCAAGCCCAACACCGGCTACCGAGAGAACACCAGCGAATATATGAATGTAGTTGTCAACGAGCATTCTTTCCTCCGTCTTCTGCCGGGACCTGCTGCTTGCCCTCCGAATGGATTTCGCCGATCGGGACGCTCTGAACAACCGAAGGACAATGTGCAAGGTCGGAGGCATGTTCTGACGCGAATATCATGTAGTAAAGCACCGGAACCACCAGCAGTGTGAAAGAAGTCGAGGCGACGAGGCCGAAAATAAGAGCCCATGCGAGTCCGGAGAAAATCGGGTCGAGAGTGATCGGCCAAGCACCGAGCGCGGCAGCGGCAGCCGTCAAGACGATCGGGCGGAACCTCACTCCTCCGCTCCGCAGGAGCGCCTCCTTCAAGTCCAGACCTTCGGAGAGCGCGTCTCGAACGAACTCGATCAGGAGAATCGAGTTTCTGACGACAATTCCTCCGAGCGCGATCATTCCTATCATAGCCGTTGCAGTAAAGAAAATCCCGTCTGAATACCCCCCGGAGGTGCCGCCACCGAACAGGTTCAACAGGGCAAATCCGGGCATTATCCCGATCGCTGTGAGCGGGATAGCGGACATGATTACCAGCGGCATCCTGAAGGACTTCACTTCCAGTACCAATATGATGTAGATAGCCATCATGGCCGCGGCAAAGGCAATGCCGAGATCCCGGAAAACATCAACGGTGATCTTCCATTCACCCTCGCCACTCCAGACCGGAGTTACTCCGGCAGGCAGAATGAACTTCCGTCCCGATTCCGGGCCACCAACGCTTGCCTGGAGCGACAAGATGGCGTTGACAGGAGAGCGTCCCGCCATCTCCCCGAAGACGTAAACCACGGGAACCAGGTTCTTGTGATAGATCGGCTGATCTTCCTGGACCTCGACGAAGCGGCCAACTTGCGCAAGTTGAAGCATCTTCCCTGATGGGGTCATCAACGCTATTCGCCCAAGATCCTCGATCGACGACCTCTCTGACCGAGGCAACAGCACTCGAACCCGCAAGGGATGTCGCTCAAAGGCCACATGTACGTTTGCAGGAGTCGCCCCGCTCAACGCAATGAACAGGGTCTGGACGATCTGAGGTGGCTGAATTCCCTGCAGAGCGGCCTTTTCCCTGTCTATTTCAAAGTGCAGCCGAGTTCGTGGAGTCTCGGAAGTATCATCGATGTCGACTACCGATTCCTCCGCGCGCATCGCCGATTCGACAGTCTTTGAGGCCTCGATCAGCTTCGCATAGGGAGTCTCGGAAGAACCATATATTTCCACCGTGAGAGTGGAAATGACAGGCGGACCGGGAGGGGCTTCAACCACCTTCAAGAAAGCCCCGCTTTCCTCGGCAATCCTCGCCAAGTCCTTTCTAATCCTCAGTGCTATTGAATGGCTCTGAGAGGAACGCCTCTTTTTGGGCACAAGGTTCACCCGAATGTCGGCCATGTTGCTTCCCGTGCGCATATAGTAATGGCGCACCATTCCATTAAAGTCCATTGGGGACGCCGTCCCGACGAAACTGGAGTAGTTGTCTATTTCCGGCACTCCCGCGAGGTACTGTTCAAACTGTCTCACAACCGCATCGGTGGTCTCGAGGGTTGTCCCTTCGGGCATATCAACCACAAGCTGGAACTCGTTTTTGTTGTCGAATGGCAGCATCTTAAGGGGGACAACCAATACTGCCAACAGTCCCGAGACAACAAGCAATGCGCCAACTCCGCCAAGCAGGATCCAGCGCTTTCTCCGACTATCGAGAAAAGGCTCCAAAACACGCCTGTAGAACAAGAAGACACCGCCGGAGACTCCCGCAGTTTCAACATCATGCTCCGGTTTGACCCAGTTGCGGAGAAGCAGAAAAGCAAGCCAAGGCACGATCGTTATCGAGCAGAGGAGGGAGAACAGCATCGCGAGCGGGACGTTAGCCGCCATAGGAGCCATGTATGGCCCCATCATCCCAGTGATGAAGAACATCGGAAGGAAAGAGAAGACAACCGCAAGCGTGGCTCCCAGCACCGGCATGAAGATCTCTGATACAGCATCCAAAGCGGCAAAGCGCGCAGGATAGTCCTTTTTTCTGATGCCGAGGTGTCTTTGGATGTTGTCCACGTTCGCGATCGGATCGTCCACCACAAGACCCAGGGCAAGAACCAGCGCGAACAATGTCACGCGGTTGATCGTGTAGCCAAGAAGGAAGCCGGAAAACAGCGCCAGCGCGAAACTGACGGGCACCGACAGGGCCACTATAAGAGCAGACCGCCAGCCAAGTCCAAAAGTCACCAAGGCAACCACAGTGACAATTGCTATCACCAGTTCGAAGAGAAGTTCGTTCACCTTATCATTGGCCGTCTCTCCATAGTCGCGGGTGACGGTCATTTCCACGTCGAGAGGCAATATCTCGCTCTTGAGGCGTTTTGCCTCAAGAATGATCTCCTCGGCGACATTGACTGCGTTAGTGCCCTTTTTCTTTGCGAACCACAAGGTCACAGCGTC
>JBAZOJ010000162.1:0-8629 GCA_041648755.1 Candidatus Brocadiia bacterium | reverse complement strand
CGAATGCAGTGCCTGCCGTTCCCCCGATTGTTGCAGCGACCCCCACGCCATCTGACTCGGAGCCCCCGCCACCGGAGCCATCCCCCGCCGTCTCGCCGTCAGAGACTCCGGCGGAAACCACCCCTGCGACGTCGCAACCAAGTACCACCATACCGATCCGGACCCCAGTTCCAACTGCGCCCCAACCCTATGCTTCTGCCGATCCGGGCCTGAAGTGGCTCGCGGATAATCAGGAAGAGGACGGCCACTGGGACACAAAGAAGTGGGGCGGCAATGGCGATTACGACCCGGGCATCTGCGGTCTCGCTCTATTGACATTCATCAGGTATGAGAATAGCGAGAACACCGGAAAGTACTCCAAGGTGGTGGCGAAGGCAGTGGAATGGCTGTCGAAGCAGCAGGACAGAAAGGGGAACTTTGCCCCGCGAACGACGATGTACTCGCATGCTATCCCCACCCTCGCACTGCTGGAACTGGCTGCCATTTCGAAAGTCCCGCAGACAAAGGAAATCGCGAAGAAGGGCTTCGACTACATGCTAAGCGCAAGAAACGACAACAAGGCCTGGCGCTATTGGCCCAAGGACAATGACAATGACACATCCATCACCACATGGTGCGTCATGGTCTTGCAGGCTGCAGAGAATGTCGGATTCGAAGTCCCGGCAAACGCGTGGGCGGGGGTTAACAATTTTCTGAATGAAGTTACCGAGCCCAATACCGGGGAAGTTGGGTACACGGCCCGGCCAATAACGGACACCACCGAACAGCCCTACCAGAGATACTCGATGACCGCCCCCGGGATGCTGTGCCGGTTATTCCTGGGAGTATCCAAGGAAAACAGTCTCATCAAGAACGGCCTGCTGATCCTGATGGAGAACCTGCCGGAATGGACGCAGCCAGGAATCGGTGCGCAGTTTTACTACTATTGGTTTCACGGAACGCATGTGATGTCCCGGATCGAGGGAGATCTCTGGAAGAAGTGGGGCACAAGGATGCGCGACACACTGGTCTCGCATGAGAACGCGACTTCCGGGGCGTCTTACGGCTCATGGGATCCTTCACCCAGCACGCACTTTTGCCAGATGGGTGGGCGAGTGTATGCAACCACACTGGCGCTTCTTACACTGGAATTGTGCTACAGCAACGGGATCCCTGAGGCAGGGAGCCTTAAAGGGAGCCCCAATGAGACCCCGCGGGGACGCCCGGACATTACACCGACTCCCGGCTGGCTATACGGAGACGATTTTCCTCCCCGGCCCGCCGGTTCCTGTTAGTCCCTGTATTTTGCTGCACGGCGAAAATATGTGAACAAAATCGCCCTTGGCGCGAATATAGCCATGGCAGCACAGGAGAGCACATGGCTGACGACAGATTCAGTTTATCGATGACCGGTCATGATACCGAGATCGACGGCCAGAAACTCGCATCGCTCATCAGGAAATTCCTTGAATTGACTCCGTGGCTCGTTGCATCCATTGTAACTCACGTGGCCGCCCTGACGGCCTTGGCGCTGATCCAGGTCGGGGGTCAAGCCCCTCCACAGGGCATAGACATGACAACCTGGCTCGAGCTGACCCCCACTCCTTCACCCACCCCCCCTCGCGAAGTCTTGTTGTACGGCGAGATCCTGGGCGATAGCGAACGCATGATCGAGTCTGGCAATACGCAAGAGGAAGAGATGGGGAAGCCTGATTTCGAGGACATTTCCGAAGACCAGCAAGGGGACTCTGAGGCACCATCGGACCAACCCCTTTCTGATGACACTATCGGCGCTTTCGGCCTCGGCGGAGGTTCCCCGACAGGAGCATATGGCAATCGCCGAGGAGGGTCTGCGCGCCATGGAGCCGGGTACAGCGAGAAGTGTGTCGATATGGGCACGAAGTGGCTCGCGGACCACCAGGAATACGACGGTCACTGGGACACAAGGAAGTGGGGCGGCAACGGCGAATATGACCCCGGCGTTTGCGGACTTGCGTTGCTTTCCTTCGCCGGAGCCGGGCATACCGAGAGAAGCGGAAGGTACTCACGAGTCGTTCGCAAGGCCATCGCATGGCTTGCATCTCAACAGGACGCCAAAGGCAATCTTGCACCGCGAACCACGATGTACTCGCACGCGATATCGACTCTCGCTCTGCTTGAGGAAGTCGCCATAGCGCCCGTTCCCAGCACCCAGGATATCGCGAAGAAAGCCTTGGATTACATGATCAGCGTGCAGAACGAGAGCAAGGCTTGGCGATATTGGCCAAAGGACAATGACAATGACGTCTCGGTCACCGCGTGGTGTGTAATGGCGATGAAGGCCGCCAGTGTTGCCGGATTCGATGTTCCTGCGAAATCTTGGGACGGAGTGAGGAACTTTCTCGACGAGGTCACCGAACCTGACAGCGGCGAGGTCGGCTACACCAGGAGGCCGGTCAAAGGAAGCGATGAACCCGCATACAAGAGGTACTCGATTACGGCTTGTGGCTTGCTCTGCCGACTCTACATGGGAATGCCCAGAGATGAGAAACTGATCCAGAAAGGCGCTCTCATCCTTATGGAAAATCTCCCCGAATGGAATCAGCCCGGGATCGGCGCCCAATTCTACTACTATTGGTTCTATGGCTCGCTCGTCCTGTTTCAGATCGAGGGCGACTGCTGGAAAAAGTGGAACCTCAGGATGCGCGATATGCTTGTCGCTCATCAAAACGTGACGCCCGGCGAGTTGAAGGGCTCTTGGGATCCTTCCCCCAGCACGCACTTCAGCCAGATGGGCGGGCGAGTGTATTCCACGGCCATGGCGGTGCTGACTCTCGAGGTATACTACCGGTACGAGATCTTCTCCAGATCAGGCACTGCCGAAAAGAAGTGAACCAAATCGCCCTCAGCGCGAACATTGCCATAGCATTGCAGGAGAGCACATGGCGGACGACAGATTCAAGGCTCCAATAACCGAGGAAACTCCAGTTGGCAGGGAAAGCGAGCTATCCCTGGCGACGCGGAGTTCCCTTGAAGTTGCGCCGTGGATAGTCGCCTCCGTGATGATCCACCTTCTGGTAATCGCCGCTTTGGTTCTTCTGAAGGTCGGCGGACAAAGCTCCCCTGCGGAAATCGACATAACGGCATCCCTGAAAAAGACGGCGACACCAGGGCCAACGGTGGAAAAGGCTACTTCCGAACCTGATGAAGAACTCGATGACGAGTCCGAAGAGATTCTCGATGAAGATGTTGGTGATGAAGATTGCCCTGAGGACGAGTCAGAAAGACACTACAGTGCTTCAGTTGTCCGTTGGCCAGCACGAACCTGGCCCACAACCAACATAGGGGTCAGGAAACTAACACTCACAGAACGCGGAGGCAACCAGTTCTCGGAAAAATCCGTCGCATTTGGCCTGAAGTGGCTCGCGGACCATCAAGAAGCGGACGGCCACTGGGACAGCAGCAAGTGGGACGGGAACGGCAGCTCTGCTGTCGGCATAACGGGGCTCGCACTGCTCGCGTTCGCAGGAGCCGGGCACACAGAGAGAAGCGGAAAGTACTCGCGAGTCGTTCGCAAAGCCATCGAATGGCTTGCATCGCAGCAGGATGCTAAAGGCAACTTCGCTCCCGGTGAGACGATGTACTCACATGCTATCCCTACTCTCGCGCTGCTTGAGGAAGTCGCAATGGCTCCGGTTCCTCGCACTCAGGCTATCGCAAAGAAGGGCCTCGATTACATAGTCAGCGTGCAGAACGACTACAAAGCCTGGCGCTGCTGGCCCAAGGACAACGAAAATGACACATCCGTCACCACCTGGTGCGTTATGGCCATGAAGGCTGCCAAGGTGGCGGGATACGATGTTCCTCAGAGCGCATGGGCTGGCGCAAAGAACTTCCTTGATGAAGTCACCGACCCCGACAGCGGCGAGGTCGGCTATATATCGCGGCCAACCAAGGGCACAACCGTACCCCTTTACGAGAGATACTCAATGACAGCATGCGGAATGTTCTGCCGCCTCTACATGGGAATGTCCCGCGAAGACCGGCTGATCAAGAACGGCGCCCTTATCCTGATGGAAAACTCGCCCCAATGGGTTCAGCCCGGTTACGATGCTCAGTTTTCTTACTACTGGTACTTCGGCTCGCTGGTTCTCTTCCAGATCGAAGGCGACTTCTGGAAGAAGTGGAACCCCTTGATGCGCGACATGCTGATTTCGCACCAGAACATGACCCCCGGCGAGTTGAATGGCTCGTGGAATCCATCGCAGAAAACCGATTTCACGGGCTTTGGCGGAAGAGTGTACTCCACTGCCATGGCAACTTTGTCTCTTGAGGTATACTACTGGTACGAGATCATTTCCAGACCAAAGGCATCGAGAGGTGTACGATGACTGAGGGGAACTCCCACGAGAGCGCAGGTTCCGCTTCGCCCAGGGCCCATCGGGGCGGACGCACTGCGAGCCCGTGGCTGATCTGGCCCACAATGGCGCTTCTCGTTGCGCTGGCCTTCTACGGATTCAGCCAGGGCGGGAGCGATAACACGCCCCGGACAATCGGCAACTCCCCGGCAGCAAGCACAACCGTCACCGCGACACCATCCCCCATTGATGAATGGGCCGAAGAGGACGAAGAGGCTGACGAGACGGATGACTCGGAGTGGTGGTCGAGAGTTTTTGGGCTCGAGATAGACCGCGGCCTGAAGTGGCTCGCGGACCACCAGGAGTGGGACGGGCATTGGAGCGCAGCCAAATGGGGTGGCAAGAGCACCGACGATGCCGCTATCACCGGCCTTGTTCTGATGGCCTTTGATGGAGCGGGCCAGACCGAGAGAAGTGGAAAGTACAAACGTGTCGTCAAGGACGCAATTTGGTGGTTGCACGAGCAACAGGACGCCAAGGGCAATTTTGCCCCGGGTGCCTCGATGTACTCGCACGCCATTCCGACTATCGCCCTGCTCGAAGAGACTGCAATGTGCCCGGTGCCCCGCACTCAGACCATTGCCAAGAAGGGCCTTGACTACATGCTCAGCGTCCGTAACGACAACAAGGCCTGGCGCTATTGGCCAAAAGACGGCAACAACGACGTATCCGTCACCACCTGGTGCACAATCGCCATGAAGGCCGCAAAGGTAGCGGGATGCGACATCCCTGCGAATGCATGGGCAGGAGTCAGGAGCTTCCTCGACGAGGTAACAGACCCCGACAGCGGTGAGGTAGGCTATACCATGAGACCCATCAAGGGTTCCGCTGAGCTTTCCTATCAGAGATACGCAATGACCGCCTGCGGCACGCTGGCCCGCCTCTACATGGGTGTCCCAAGGGATGATCCACTCATCCGGAAGGGGGGAGTTATCTTGATGGAGAACCTGCCGCAGTGGAACCAGCCGGGCTTTGGCGCTCCGCACTACAACTACTGGTACTTCGGCTCGCTTGTGCTTTTCCAACTCGAAGGAGATCTCTGGAAAAAGTGGGATCGCAAGTTGTACGACTTGCTGATCAGCCATCAGAACAAAGTACCCGGAGACCTGCTCGGATCATGGGAGCCATCCCCGGGGACTGACTGCACCGGTCTTGGGGGAAGACTCTATTCGACTGCCCTGGCCGTACTGACGCTTGAAATCCACTACCGGTATGAGATCATAAACAAAGCAAGCTCGGGGAAATAGCCGTTGTCGGCACCTGTGTTCGCAAACGGGCGCCCTCCCTGGGGCGCCCGTTTTCTTGTCGCTTTCCCGGCTATGAAACTTTGGTGCGAAAATCCGTGAACAAATCCGGGACTGGAGCGAACATACAGTTAACTCTGGCTGGAGAAAGAACATGGTAGATGCCATTCCTGGAAGCCCTTTCAGAGCGGTGCGAGCAGTTGCCGGAAAGGACTCAGCCACCGCATCAATGAATCCCTCGGCGGGAATCGGGCCATGGGCTGTTGCATCGGTGCTCACGCACGCCATCGCTATTCTGATCCTCAGCCTGCTGTGTCTGGGCGGACCACAAGCAGATCAGGGAATTGATATGACAACCACGTTAAGCAACAAGGAGCCAACCGCAGTTGAGCCAGAGACGCCCTCACTTCCCGCCGACACCGGAATTGACGACGACTCGATGGACGAGACCGAGACCCAGTGGATTCCCGAAGGCGAGGCCGTTGGCGACGCGTTCTCTTCAGATTTGCCTGCGTTTCCGGTGATAAGAGATCAGAATGTCCGCGAATTCCGGAACTCAGCCCGAGCTGTCGATCTCGGCCTGCAATGGCTCGCCCAACATCAGGAAAGCGATGGACACTGGGACACAAGGAAATGGGGCGGCTACGGCGACTACGACCCAGGAGTCTGCGGGCTCGCGCTACTCGCATTCGCTGGATACGGACACACCGAGCGGTCAGGTAAGTACATGCGCGTCGTCCGCAAGGCAATCGACTGGCTTGCATCTCAGCAGGACGACAAGGGCAACTTTGCCCCCCATACCACCATGTACTCTCACGCAATCCCGACCCTCGCCCTGTTGGAGGAAGTGGCAATGTGTCCGGTGCCTCGCACCTGTGAAATGGCAATGCGGGGTTTCGAGTACCTGCTCAGTGTCCGCAACGACGGCAAGGCTTGGCGCTATTGGCCCAAGGATAACGACAACGATGTCTCCGTGACGACTTGGTGTGTAATGGCAGTCAAAGCGGCAAAAGTCGCGGGCTGTGAAATTCCAACAGCCGTCTGGGAAGGTGTCAGGGACTTCCTTGATGAGGTAACGGAACCCGACTCCGGCGAAGTGGGATACCGTTGTCGCCCCAGCGAGAAGAATCCCAGGCAGCCACAGTGGAAGTACTCAATGACAGCCTGTGGGTTGCTCTGCCGCCTTTACATGGGAATGTCATCAGATGACCCGCTCATCCAGAACGGAGCCCTGATTCTGCTGGATAACCTGCCCGAGTGGAATCAGCCAGGCATAGGCTCTCAGTTCTACCTCTACTGGTTCTACGGCACGTTAGTGTTCTTCCAGATCGGAGGAGAAAGCTGGAAGAAATGGGGCAGCGACACGAGCAATATGCTGACCACCCATCAGAACATGACCCAGGGAAATCTGCGAGGATCGTGGGATCCGGCTCCCAGTGTCTTCTACAGCACGATGGGAGGTCGCGTCTATTCGACGGCCGTGGCCGTGCTGACGCTTGAGATCCACTGCCGGTACAAGATCATGGCCAAGGCAAGTCCGGGGAAATAGCCGTTGTCTGCACCTGTGTTCGCAAACGGGCGCCCAAAAGGACGCCAGTTTCTTTGCCACTTCCCCGGCCCCGAAACTTTGGTGCGAAAATCCGTGAACAAATCCGGGGCTGGAGCGAATATACAGTTAACACTACTTGGGGAGGAAAAATGACTGACGACAGATTCACCGCTTCGATCGCCGAGGACTTCGCCGCTACCGAGGGCGGGTTCTCCCTTGTACTGAGAAACTTCCTTGAAATGGCCCCCTGGTTCATCGCCTCCGTGATGATCCATGTTGTTGCCTTCGCAGCCATCGGCCTCTGGCAGGTGGGAGGGCAAACGGTGCCGCAGAATATCGACATGACGACCACGCTCGAAAAGACCGCCACTCCAGCGCCAACGATTGAGGAAACCACTCCCCCCGTTGACGCCGAGCCGGTCGAGGACGAGGTAGAGAACCTTGACGAGACGACCATCGAGGATCTGACCGAGGAAGAGATCGGCGATGAGGATGCCGTGTCCGAGCAACCCCTGTCCGAAGACAAGTACGGCGGTCTGGGAGTCGGGGGCGGTTTCCCCACCGGCGCGTATGGCCGCCACCCGGGCGGAAAGAGAACCACCAAGGCACTGATCAACGGCGGAACAAAGATCTCTGAGGCTTGTGTCGAGTTAGGTCTGAAATGGCTTGCGGACCACCAGGAGAGCGACGGCCATTGGGACACCAAGAAGTGGGGCGGCAATGGCGACTACGACCCGGGCATTGCCGGACTTGCTCTGCTTGCCTTCGCGGGCGCAGGACACACCGAGCGCAGCGGTAGGTACATGCGAGTCGTCCGCAAAGCCATCGACTGGTTAGCCGCGCAGCAGGATGCCAAGGGCAACTTCGCTCCACGGACCACGATGTACTCGCACGCTATTCCCACGCTTGCGCTGCTTGAAGAGGCCGCCATGGCCCCTGTTCCCCGCACCGTGGCAATCGCCAAGAAGGGCCTTGACTATATGATCAGCGTGCAGAATGACTACAAGGCTTGGCGCTACTGGCCCAAGGACAACGACAACGATATGTCCGTCACTGCATGGTGCGTCATGGCGTTGAAGGCTGCCAAGGTCGCCGGATTCGATGTCCCTCAAGGCGCATGGGCAGGAGTGAAGAACTTCCTCGATGAAGTCACCGAGCCCAATTACGGCGAAGTAGGGTACATTGCACGTCCCATCAAGGGCGCAACCGAGCAACCTTATCAGAGATACTCGATGACCGCCTGTGGAATGCTGTGCCGCCTTTACATGGGAATGTCCCGCGAAGACCGGCTGATCAAGAACGGCGCCGTTATCCTGATGGAGAATCTCCCTGAGTGGAATCAGCCCGGCATCGGCGCTCAGTTCTACTACTACTGGTACTACGGTTCGCTTGTTCTCTTCCAGCTCGAAGGCGACTTCTGGAAGAAGTGGAACCTCAAGATGCGCGATATGCTGGTCTCT
>JBAZOJ010000161.1:0-8678 GCA_041648755.1 Candidatus Brocadiia bacterium | reverse complement strand
CGCATCGAAAATACCGAGCCCTTCATGGGGATTCTGGACGGCAAGGTCGTTGATGGCGTGACCTTCATCGCGCGGCCAGGCACAGCCTATCGCGTTGCACTGGTGATGCGCGGCAAGGGACTGTCTCCCGCAATCTCCGACGTTGACCCGCATGATCCCGGTGTGCCGATGAAGCCTGTTGTTCCGCTGGATGGCTCGCAGGAAGCGATCCACACGGCCAACGTGTTGAACAAGTACCTGGCACTGACGAGGAAAGAGCTTCTGGCGCACCCGCAGAACGTGGCGAAGCGCGCGCAGGGCAAACTCGAAGCGAACTACCTGCTGCTCCGTGGCGCGGGAATGTACAAATGGATGCCTCCATTTTCGCAGCGTTTCGGGCTTAAAGCGGCATGCGTTGCTGGCGCAGGCCTGTACAAGGGAGTCGCCTTCCTGATGGGTATGGACCTTGTTGAGGTGAAGGGCGCCACCGGGATGTTCAACACCGATGTCCGCGCGAAGTTCACGCGTGCATTGCAGCTTCTCGGTGAAGGATATGACTTCGTATTCGTTCACGTAAAGGCTGCTGACTCGCTGGGCGAGGACGGCAACTGGTCCGCGAAGCGCGATTTCATTGCGAAGATCAATGCGGCGGCCGAGGTATTCCTCGACATGCCTGCGAATACACTTCTTGTCATTACTGCCGATCATACTACTCCCTGCGCGCTGAAGGCACACAGCGGCGACCCGGTACCGTTGCTGTTCTCCGGCTACGGAGTCATCCAGGATGACGCGACCGAATTTGGTGAACGCGCCTGCCGCAAAGGTGGCTGCGGACGGATTCGCGGCCTCGAACTGATGCCTGAAATCCTGAACGTGCTCGGTCGGGCTCACCTGTACGGCGCCTGACAATCCGCCAATTGTCCGATCGGCATCCGGCTGTGTAGATAGCGCAGCCGGAGCGCTTTCCATTTGCTTGACCAAAGGCCCAAAGTAAGGTATAATGGATCGTTGGTCTAACCTAATCTCAACCCGTAGTGAGCGGTTACTGACACCTGAGTTGGTTTCCGCCCGAAGGAGAGAAAGATGCTTACCAGGGAAGAAAAGAACAAGATCGTCAACGACTATCGCAACCACGAGAAGGACACCGGCAGCCCGGAAGTTCAGGTCGCGGTTCTAACCAACCGCATCAACTACCTCACCGGTCATCTCAAGGAACATCCGAAGGACTTTCATTCGCGCTTAGGCTTGATCGGAATGGTCAACAAGCGCACCAAACTGCTGAAATACCTGCAGAGAATCGACGTGGAGCGGTATCGTAAGCTCATCGCGCGTCTGGAACTGCGCAAGTAAGCGGATCAGGAGGAAACATTGATTCATCGCGTTTCTCGTAACATTGGTGGAAAAGTAATCGAACTGGAAACCGGCTTCCTGGCAAAACAGGCATCCGGAGCGGTTGTGGCAACTTGCGGAGACACTAAGCTGATTGCGGCTGTCACCGTGAATCCGGAGCCGGATCTTCAGACCGACATGGTGCCAATGACCGTGGATTATCGTGAGATGACCTACGCGTCCGGCAAGATCCCTGGTTCGTTCTTCCGCAGGGAAGGGCGTCCGACCGAGAGGGAAATCCTCATCTGTCGTCTCATCGACCGGCCTCTCCGCCCGAACTGCCCCGAGGGGTTCAGAAATCGTACCGACATCAATGTCTTGACGATTTCGTTCGACCAGGAAAATGAGTCCGACACACTCGCACAGGTCGCGGCGGCCGCCGCCATGGCCGTGAGCGAAGTCCCCATCGTCAGGATCATCGGCAGCGTCAGAATCGCGCTCATTGACGGACAGTTCGTCACGAACCCGCCAAAAAGCGTAATGGAGAAAAGCACCCTCGACCTCGTGATCTCTGGCAGCCGCCAGGGCGTCTGCATGGTCGAATGCGGTGCGCAGCAGCTTGACGAAGCGACGATGGTTCGCGCCATCGACTTTGCGCAGGGCCCGATTATCGAGATCGTGTCGATGATCGAGGAACTGGTCGCTCTCGCTGGCAAGCCCAAAATGGCCTTTACCCCGCCGCAACTCCCCGCGTACTACGAGAGCTTCAAGGCAGCCTATGCGCCGAAGATCATCGCAGCCGCCCGGAATTCGGACAAGGGCATCAGGCTCAGCGCTCTCGCATCTCTTCAGAAGGCTGCCGTCGCCGAGTACGTCGCGATGGAGCCGCCCGTGGACGAGAAGGATATATCCAAGAGCTACGCGCGGTTGGAGCACAACACTCTGCGCGAGATGACCCTTGGCGGAATCAGGTGTGACGGCAGAACGCCGGACCAGATTCGTAATATCTCCATCGTGATGGGTTATCTCACTTGCGCGCACGGTTCGGCCGTTTTCACAAGGGGCGAAACCCAGGCTCTTGCGACATGCACCCTCGGCTCGTTCGCTAACGAGATGCTCATCGACGGAATCGTCGAGACGTATCACGAGCGGTTCATGTTGCACTACAACTTCCCGAACTTCTCCGTGGGCGAGACCGGCCCGAGCCGCGGCCCCAAGAGAAGGGAAATCGGGCACGGCGCCCTGGCGCGTCGCGCACTGAAGAGCGTTCTTCCCCCCGAAGATCAGTTCCCATACACAATCCGAATCGTTTCCGACGTGATGGAGAGCAATGGCTCGTCCAGCATGGCAACGATTTGCGGTGGTTCGCTGGCTCTTATGGAGTCCGGTGTGCCGATTTCCGCACCAGTTGCCGGAATCGCCATGGGACTCATCCGTGAAGGCGACAAGTACGTCGTGCTGACGGATATCCTCGGCGATGAAGATCACTTCGGCGACATGGACTTCAAGGTTGCCGGTACTACCACTGGTATTACCGCGCTGCAGATGGACATCAAGGTCCCGGGCATCCCGGCTTCCGTGATGGCCGCTGCGCTTGAGAAGGCCCGCATTGCGCGGCTCTTCGTGCTCGATAAGATGCGCGAAGTCATGCCTGCGCCTAAGGCCGACCTGCCCGCCAATGCTCCGCGCATCATCCAGTTGAAGATTGACCCCGAGAAAATCGGCAAGCTCATCGGACCCGGTGGCAAGACCATCAGATCCATCCAGGAAATCTCCAAGTCCACTATCGAAGTGGAAAACGACGGCAAGGTCACAATCGCCGCCGTCGGCAAGGAGAACATCGAGAAGGCCCGCGCTATGGTCGAAGCCCTTTCGTTCGAGCCGAAGATCGGGCAGATCCTCGATGGTACCGTCACAGGCGTGCGCGACTTCGGTTGCTTCCTCAGCATTGCTGAAGAGACCGAGGGAATGTGCCACGTTTCCGAATTGACTGATGGCTTCATCCGTGTCGTCACGGATTTCGTGAAGATGGGCGATAAGTTCCCCGTCAAGGTTATCGATGTCGGAGCCGATGGCAAGATAAGGCTGTCGCGCAAGCAGGCAATCGCCGAGCTTGGAATCCCCGACGAAATGGCCGAGCGCGTTCGCGCGGCCGGTGACCAGGGCGGAGAGGGCCGCAGCCGTCCGAGCGGTCCGAGTGACCGCGGACGTTCCGGCGGTCGTAGTTCTGAAGGACATCGCGGTCGTCGTTACGGCCACTAAGGATTACGGCACCAGTGATGCAGGGCGTTGTTCGCTGGTTTGACAGAAAGAAGGGATTCGGCTTCATCGTTACGAACGAGGGCCGAGAGGTCTTTGTTCACTACAAGCACATCGAAATGCCCGGATACCGTGTGCTGGATGTAGGATGCAAGGTCGAGTTCGATATCGGATCGGACGATAAGGGCGATTGCGCTATTAACGTCCGCCCTCTGGCCACTGAGAATGACGAACAAACGAGCCCGACCTAAGTCGGGCTCGTTTTTCGAAAGGCAGTCAATGGAGAGCTACAAAGGCAAGAGAGTCACAATAATGGGGCTCGGACTATTCGGCGGCGGTCTGGGCGTCACCAAGTTCTTCGCGCAGCAGGGAGCCGATGTCCTCGTCACCGACCTGAACGCTCCGGCGAAGCTGGCTGCTTCGCTTGATGCCCTCCGGGGATTCCCCGTAAAGTACAAGCTTGGATATCATGAATTGCGGGATTTCACCGAAACTGACCTCGTTATCGTCAATCCGGCAGTGCCGCTTGAATCGCCCTACATCGCAGCGGCCGTCAACGCGCACATCCCGCTGGATACCGAACTGAATATCTTCATGCGCCAGTGTCGCTCTCCCATCGCGGCCATAACCGGAACCAACGGAAAATCTACCACAACCGCCTGGGCGCATCGGATAGTGTGCGAGAAGTCGCCCTCCGCGCTCATGGGTGGCAATATCGGGCGCTCGCTGCTCGACATGCTCGACGTCACGGCGCCGGAAGTGCCGGTGATCCTCGAAATCTCCTCTTTCCAGCTTGAGAACCTCTGCTGGCTTCGCAAATCCCCTCATGTCGCGGTTATCACAAATGTGGCGCCGAATCACCTGGATCGCCACAAGACGATGGAAAACTACATCGCGGCAAAGCGCGCGATCCTCGAGTATCAGACTCCCGACGACTATGCCATCCTGAATGCGGATGACGAAATCGTCGCGGGGCTGGCCGGATCCACGAAGGGCCGCGTTCTTTGGTTCTCCCGCCGCAAGCCTGTCGAGAACGGCGCTTGCGTAAATGAGGGAGTGGTTACCCTTCGCGTGGATGGCGTCTCGGAGACGCTCTGCCCGGTGGCGGAGTTATCCCTTGGTGGCGCACACAATGTGGAGAACGCGCTGGCTGCAGTCCTTGTTGCGCGCTTCATGGCTTGGGACCGCGAGGGCGCAGTTCGCGCCTTGACCAGTTTCAACGGCCTGGAGCATCGCCTCGAATTTGTCAGGGAGCACAAGGGCGTCCGGTACTACAACGACTCCATTGCCACAAACCCCCGTTCGGTGGTTGTGGCGCTTAAGGCATTCTCAGCCCCGAAAGTCCTCATCGCCGGCGGATACGACAAGCAACTGCCGTTCGACGAGATGGCCGAGGCTTCTTTCAGCGAAGATGTGCGGGCCGTCGTGCTGGTCGGTGAAACGACCGGAAAACTCAAAGCCGCATACGATACGAAGGCCATGTCGAGCGGAATCGAAATCAAGACAATTCCCGTCGCCACGTTTGCAGAGGCCGTTGATGCAGCAGCCGCCGCCGCCCGGTGGGGCGATATCGTCCTGCTCAGCCCTGGTTGCGCCTCGTACGGGATGTTCGTCAATTTCGAAGAGCGTGGCCGTGTGTTCAAGGCCCTTGTAGGTAAGCTGCAGTGAAATTCCTCAGGCTGATCCAGTTTGCACTGATTCTCCTGATGCTGTTCTGGTTTACCGTTATGCTCATCGGCGGAAACGGCGAAGGCCAATCCATGGATCCCGGTCTGCTGATTCTCGAAGGAATCATCGCCGGACTTGTCTCGGCGATTGTAACCCGGAAGATAATCGAGAGCGGCTCTTCTCCATCGCTGGCGAAATTCGCAGTGGCGATGGTCAGTGTAGTGCTGCTTTTCGGCCTTGGCTGGGCTGGCTTCACCTTGCTGATTGGAATGCATCAGAATCCGGACCCGGAGTTTACATACTTCTGGCGGACGATGTACGCAGGATACGGATGCTTCGTGGGTTGGTTCCTTGTCATCATGGCGGCCACTCTCGGGCGACTTCTGCGCACCAAGCCTGCGGTCAGCGAAGACGAGGAGACCGAAGACGAGGAGACCGAAGACGAGGAGACCAAAGACGAGTCGGACAAGTAACCGCGAGCCCCAGGCAGGTTCCCGATGCATTTTGTGATCGACGGTGGCAGCATGATCAACCAGGTTCCCGACCTTTTTGACGAAGGCGAGGGCCTGCTTCCGTCTTTGTGGCGCTTCATCAGGCGGTACTCCGATGCATTCGCAATGCTCGGACACAATATCACGCTGGTGTTTCGCGGGAACGAGTTCACGGAATCACCTGCGCGCATACGGCAGGGCCCGTTCACCGTAGTGTTTTCGCGGCTTCCCGAAGACGAAGAGGCCATGCTGTTCGAGGCGGCGCGCTCCAAGCGGTTCGGCGGTGAGACGTTTCTTGTCACCGATAATCGCGGAAGACAGGAGCGGGCGTCCTACAACGATATCAAGGCAATGGGATGCGCAAGGTTCTCAGAGTGGATGTTCAAGGCACTGGCCAATTCGCCGAAGAGCGGTAGTGGCGACGGCCCGGCCCCGGATGTAAAATTCTGGGCCAATGTCTTCGGTGTTTCGCTCGATTCGCGCATAGACCTGACGGCGGAAAGCAGAAAACTCCACCCCTCCGGGGAGAATGACGACGATGAAAACGAACCTGGATGAGATAGTTCCGCCCGAAAAGCCGACCTTCTGGACCCGGGTTGAGAAGTACTTCTTTACGGGCCTGATCGCTGGCCTGCCGTTCATTCTGACCCTGTACCTGGTCTATCTGTTCGACCAACTGCTCCGCAATTTCTGGCCGGAGCCGTTCCGCGGCAAGATCTACATGTCGCTGGTGTCGCTCATCATCATCATCCTGATAATTCTCGCCTTTGGCTGGCTGACCTCGCACTTGGTTGGTCGAAGGCTGATGAGGGTGGTGGAGCGGGTACTCAAGGAAATCCCGCTCATCAGCAACATCTTCGGGACGATGAAACAGGTAACCGATGCGTTCAATACCGGAAAATCCGCTTTCAGGGAAGTGGTGATGGTGAGATTCCCCGATGCAAACACGTGGGCTGTAGCTTTCAAGACTGCCGATGCCCCGGAAATGCTCGAAGAAGCCACCGGCCGAAAGCTGATAGGTGTCTTTGTCCCAACGACTCCCAACCCGACTTCAGGCTATCTCCTCTACTACGAAGAGAGCGAGATCATCAAGACGAATATGACCGTGGACCAGGCATTTAAGCTTGTTATCAGCGCGGGAATGATCACCAAGGAGGCAACCGGCACATCCGAGAGATTGCCCGCAGTCGGTGCCGAGGCCAGTAATCAGAGCAAGGAGAGCATAAGATGAGCGAATGTGTATTCTGCAGGATAATCCGCGGCGAGATAGGCACCAAGGAAGTGTACCAGGACGAGGATATCTTCGCCTTCCGCGACATCTCTCCCCAGGCGCCGACACATATTCTCGTAATCCCGAAAAAGCACTACGCCAATCTGCTCGAAATGCCAGCCGGTTCAGGCGTGTTCGAGAAGATGTTCGCCGCGGTTGGCAAAATCGCCAAGAGCGAGCATATAGACGAGAGTGGCTTCAGGGCGGTGTTCAACTGCAAGTCAGAAGGCGGACAGGCGGTCAATCACGTCCATCTGCACCTGCTTGGTGGCAGGCAGCTTTCCGCGCGCCTCGGCTGATCCGGTTCTTTACTGTCACGAAAGTCCCGGCGGCCGTATTATCTTACGTCGGTGCATTCGAAAGAGGAGCCATGACCCGAACCTTAGTTCTCCTGCTAACGTCTGTGGTGTTTGTTGCCATGGCGATGCCCATCGGTGCTGATGAGGCCGAGCAGGACTTCTATTTCCCTCTGGCGCAGGGCATCTACAAGGAAAACGAGACCTTCAGCGAAGGCAGCAAGATAATCATCCTCCCCGGAGAGGTCGAGCGTATCAAGGTCGGAAAGAAGTACCCGTTCTTCGACAAAAAAGGAACCGAGTATGTTCAGTCCGGCATCGCGACGGTAACAGGGGTCAACGAGTGGGAATCGAACGCAGTCGTAAGCCTGATGCCGGGCTTTGCGCTTCTTACTACGAAGACTATGGTGCGGGTCAGCGTCCAGGTTGACAGATGTTTTGCCAAGTGGATGGAAAACGCCGCAAATTACGAGAAAGTCTCCAACTGGTACCTGGCCTTCGCGGCATATTACCGCGCGCATCTTTACAAGCCACTCGATGACAAAGTCTACAACCAGTACCTGCGTACCGGCTATCTGTACTGGCTGAAGCTGGGCAACGAGGCCTATGCCAAGCAAGACTACAGGACCGCCGCAGAGAAGTTCGGCGAGTGCGTCAAGTTCCGTTGGCCGGGCGGCGATATCAGCGAGGGCGAGAAGAAACTCGCCTTCTGCAACGACTACATGTCCCGCATCGGGGCCTATGACGAGTATATGAAAGCGGCTGCACAGGCCCGTTCCGCAAGGAACTACTATAAGGCTATGGAGCAGTATCGGCTGGCCTGGATGCAGTTCGTTTCGGCGACATTCGGCGAAGCGCAGAAAAAGGCCTGCAAGGCTGGCTGGTTCGCTTGTTTCGATGAGGCCTACGGAAATGCCACGGTTCAGACCGACCAGATGATCAAGGATGGCATGGCCTCGGACGCCTACCTGTCGCTGCTCAAGTATTGCCGGTTCCTTCCCTACCTTGAAGAAGACCGCAATGCGAACCTGCTCGTCGAGAAAATGAGAAAAGTAGCCGGTTCGCTTCCGGTCGGTTCGCTTGGTTTTGCCCTTCATCGCTCCTTGCTGTATCTTGCCACTTCCCAGGTTCCGTCCGGTGCGATTGTCCCCGCCGATTCGGCGAAATCGGCTGTAACCGGAGACATCATGACCGGGCTCGCCCTTGTTGCATTCGCCAGGAACGGCAGCACGTCCAAAGGCGGAGTCTTCAAGGATTGCGTTTCCAAGTGCATGGACTATGCGCTCAAGAACGGACGCGAAGACGGCTCGCTCGGAGTTGACGCTCGCTCATCCTCTCACATCGCCCTTCTTTGGGGCATTACCGAGCAGTGGCTCGCAACCGGCG
>JBAZOJ010000160.1:0-8816 GCA_041648755.1 Candidatus Brocadiia bacterium | reverse complement strand
ACTGCCGACCAGAAACGTACTTCGGCGTTCCAGTCGCGATCCATATTGCTGAGTTGCTCGCAGAGGACCAGCCGTTCCTTGCCGGGGAGCCCGTTGAGCAGGACCAACGCCCGGGCAGCCGCGGCCCTGAGCGTTGATGAAGAGGAACTGAGATAGTACTTGATAATCTCGAGTTCTTTCTCGCCGCCGCCGATGGCGAGTGCGGCAAGAACCGCGCCCGGAAGGCTGTCAGTCTCGGGGGGAGCAGTATCGAGAAGCTCGCGGAGCACATTCGAGTTGCAGTACAGACCACAGGCCATTCTGGCAGCGTAGTCAACGGGGGCTCCCTTCGGCTTCGCCACGTTTGCCAGGACTTCGCGTATCCCGGAGGATTGACCGTTCAGCGCGAGCGCGATCAGACCCATCGAGGAAAGATCCGCATCTCCATTTCGGCTGACTCCCGCGAACAAACCCATATTTTCGGGATCTCCCCGCCAGGAAAGCGCGAGGGCTCCAAAGGCCTTCACGGCTGCGCTCTTGTCCCTCATTACATCGCGGGCGAATCCTTCGTAAGCATCAGGCTGCAACGCGCCCTGACGCGCGAGAATGCCCAGGACGCTGAACAAGTGCGATTTTGAGGCGGGAGCGCGTTCGCAGGTCACGCGATCCGCTGCGTCCGCGCAGAAATCCTCTCTCTGGTTGATGGCACCCGTGGTGAAGCAGGCCGACCGCACAACGGCATTTGTTTCCCCGGGAAGCATCTCAATTTCCGTGATCCGCTCCGTGACCCCGAGCGCGAGCCCCATCA
The DNA here is from genome assembly GCA_041648755.1 of Candidatus Brocadiia bacterium. Lineage (GTDB taxonomy): Bacteria > Planctomycetota > B143-G9 > B143-G9 > B143-G9 > JBAZOJ01. The sequence continues at coordinate 8,029 of JBAZOJ010000160.1, read as the reverse complement.
GCAGGACGTTGCGTTCTTTCTCAACAATTGCCGGGTCGAGAATGGCAGCGGCATCGGTTGCCGTGCGGCCCGCACGATATCCAGCGGCAAGAGCCAGTGCGGCCTCTTCAAGCGCACAAGTCCCTCCAGATCCGAAGGGGGAGAGGCTCGCGGGAGTATCGGGCAACCACCCCAGCGCAAGGGCAGTGGCAACGCGTACGATACTGCGGGGCTCTTTGCTGTTGGCCAGAACAAGGTCATCCAGGGCAATTGTTCCCTCGGCGCAAAGGGCCATGACTGCAAACGCGCGAAGATTGGCATTTGCATCGCGGAGCATCTGGCGCAACACCGGAGACTTGTCGCGTGCGCTCGACAGTGAAAGCGACCATGACAAAGCGGTCAGATCCCCGGTGACCGAGGGGTCAACGACAATTGCGGGAGAGTCGGGACTTGCGCTGCATCCGAGAGCGATGGCTGCAAGCAGGCCAAGGTAGGGATCCCCGTAGCGCGCCAGATCGAAAGCAATCGACTCGCTGTCGTGAACAAGCAGGAAAACGCCCAGGGCCATTGAAGTGCGTGTCTCCCACGACTGCTCCGTCTTCAGAGCGTGTATGAAGTCGGCGTGTAACGCTCTGGAGTCCATCCTCTTTGAAATGCCAAACCGGTCAGCCATGCAGATCGCGAGCGCGCCTGCAAACCTGGCTTCGGGCAGGGGTGAATTGAGACCAGCTTTCATCGAAAGCCGCACAGAGGCAGGCGGTATCAGGATCGAGGAGGCTATTGCCGCGGCCCGCGTGCCGAAGTGTTCCTTGAGAGAGAGCAGGGCGCTGAGGCTGCCAACCCCCGCAACGCCACCTGTCATGCAAGCCGCCTGAGCTGCGGCAGCGCGAACAAGGGGATTTGTGCTCTTTTGGATTACCGACTCGAGCACGGGGATGGCCGCCGCATCGCCGATTCTGCCGAGGGACAGGATCGCCCAGAATGCCTTCTCGGGATCCGGCGATTGGGCTGCAGTTGAAAGAAGCTGCAGGGCGTCCTTTCTGAGGCCGCCGGGCGTGGTCGGAAGCACAAGATATCCCATGGCGCAGGTCGCGGCATATTCAAAGTCCATTTCCGACATACACCGGGTCAGCGCCTGCTTTGGAATCGCGATGCGACTGGAGCCGTCAGCAATGGCCATGGCGCTTTCGAGTCCACCTGGTCCCATTGAGCGCATTCCGTCAATCGCCGTGGAACGCAGGAGTGCTTCGAATTCTCCCTTGTACATCAGCAGCATCAACATCTCAGGCAGGGCATTGGCGGTGATATTACTCTCGCCGGATTCGGCCATTTGACGGTTCTGGGCAACCAACCCTCCGACATTTGCCTGCCACCATTCCATCCAATCGAAGTCAGAGTCAACCGGAGCCTGTGCGAGCGCGGAGACGGTCTCGTCGAATCTCTCGATGCAGCGATGGTTGCAGTTGCAGGACTGCGGTGGGGTATAGTGATCCGGAAGAGGCCGGGCTGCACTCTTTCCGCCCTTTGAACTGCCACCTGCGTCACGACCGGCCGATGAGGGCTTGATCTCCGGAGGAAGTACTGTCTGCCGCTGCGAAGGAGTTGGATTGGCCGTGCCAACAGAGCAACCTGATTGCGAACCCGGTCTTTGCTGATCCGCAGGTGCGAGCTTTGGTTCGTCGCCGCCTGCCGCGACTCCTGTTTCCAGATTTATCCCCGCGACGATAGAGAACAGGAAGGCGACAACGGCAATTTTGCGTTTCATATTCTCACCTCACCCGATAGGCTAACGCCACGACAGAGGGCGAAGTTACAGGATATCTCCCGGGTTCTTTGATTTGCGGCCCAAATGCGCTATGATTGGCCGCGAAAGGAGCCCGAGATGAGCCATCCGCTCGCCTTCCACGAAGTGATACTGAGGCTGCAGGAGTATTGGGCTCGTTACGGCTGCGCGGTTGTGCAGCCATACGACATCGAAAAGGGCGCGGGGACATTCAACCCCGCCACCTTCTTCTATTGCCTGGGCCCCGAACCAGCCCGCTACGCCTATGTCGAGCCATCCCGCAGACCCGGTGACGGCAGATACGGCGAGAACCCCAATCGGCTGTATCGCTTTCATCAGTACCAGGTGATAGTCAAGCCGGCTCCCGCCGATTCTCAGAAGATCTACCTCGACTCGCTTGAGTTCCTCGGCATCGATCTTCACAAGCACGACCTGCGTTTCCTCGAGGATGACTGGGAGTCACCCACCCTGGGGGCTTCCGGACTTGGGTGGCAGGTCTGGATCGACGGCTTGGAGATTACTCAGTTCACGTACTTCCAGCAAATGGGCTCGCTTGAATTGAAGCCGATTTCGCTTGAGATCACGTATGGCCTTGAACGGATAGCCATGTTCCTGCAGAACAGGGACAACGTGTTCGATCTTACCTTTGCCGCCGACCCCCAGGGACATCGGGACCTGCGATACGGAGATTTGTTCCTGGAGCCGGAAAGGCAATTTTCCAAGTACAGCTTCGAAGTGGCCGAGGCCGAGTTCCACAGGAACCTGTTCGAGATGTACGAGAAGGAATTCGGACGGCTGATCAGGGCAGGGCTGACTTATCCCGCGTACGATGCGATGATGCACTGCGGACATGCTTTCAATATGCTCGATGCTTCAGGGGCTTTGTCGGTGGCCACTCGCGCGGCCTATATCGGCAGAATCAGGGCTATGGCCCGCTCTTCGGCCGAGAGCTACCTGGCGTCGCGCGCCGCGGCAGAGTTCCCCCTGAACCGCCCCTATGTTGAATGGAAGGACAGAAATGCCGGATCTTCTGTTTGAGATTCTGTGCGAGGAACTCCCCGCTTCATACATACTTCCCGCCATCGAGCAATTCAAGGAAGCAGCGCACCGCTCGGCTCCCATTCTGGCAACGCATTTCTCACAGGCGGTTGCGACTCCCCGGCGGCTGACGTTCTCGTGGACAGGGCTGCCTGCGGAACTGCCAGCGGTAACCGAGGAGGTCAAGGGCCCGGCCAAGAGCGCATGTTACAAGCCGGACGGGTCACCAACTCCCGCGCTGGAAGGATTTTTGAGAAAATTCGGCCTAACCATGGATTCCGTCAGCATCCGGGAAGAACGCGGCAAGGAGTTTTGCTGCGTGACGCGCGTAATCCCGGGCAAGAGGATCGCGGAAGTGATTTCCGCGAGCATTCCCGAAGCGATTTCCAAAATGACATTCCCCAAGAGCATGGGCTGGGATGCCACGGGCGCGGCATTCGCCCGACCTGTACGGGGCCTGCTATGCATACTCGGGGATGATGTTGTGGATTTCGTATGGAACGGCCTGCGCACCGGCAGGGAGACATCGGGACACCGGATACTGTCGCCTGAACCACTCCGGTTGGCCGATGCTTCATTGGCAAAGTACCAGTTGGAGCTTGAGAAGAGATTCGTGGTGGCTTGCGCCAACGAAAGACGCAGAAAGCTCGCGGGCCGGATGGCCGAAGCAGCGGACGAATGCAAGTGCAACGTCAACGCAGATGAAGAGTTGCTGGACATGGTCAACTTCCTTGTGGAATGGCCAAATGCCATTGCGGGGAGATTCGACCGCGAATTCCTGGAGTTGCCCGGAGAGCTTATCTCCGCGACTCTGCGGCATCACCAGTTTTACTTCAGCGCACGGGAATATGGCGGGGAGCCCGCTCCGATATTCGTTGCTTCGTGCAATATCCCCGGGGATTCGCATGAGTTGGCCGAGGTCATCCTCGGCAACGAAAATGTTGCCAGGGCTCGCCTTGCCGATGCGCTGTTCTTCTACCGCGAGGACAGAAAGAAGCCGCTGGCTGGTCGCGTCGGCGCGCTCAGTGAAGTTGTCTTCCATCCCAAGCTCGGGTCGTACGCTGAAAAAGCCGCAAGGGTAAGAGGGCTGATACGCAATATGTCCCCCCAGATTCGCACTTCCGCCGAGGAAGCCGGGGAGACTTTTGACCTTGAAGCCTGCCTTTGTGCAGCGGAACTGTCCCGGGCCGACCTGCTGACTCAGGTTGTGTACGAACTTCCTGAACTGCAGGGCGTCATGGGCCGGATTTATGCTCGCGCCGACGGCCACTCGGCTGTTGTCGCCCAGGCGATCGAGGAGATGTACCTTCCGCGCAGTCGCGGCGATGCGTTGCCGCGGAGTTGGGAGGGCTTCACACTTTCGCTGGCGGACAGACTGGATTCCCTGGCAGGTTTCTTCTCAGCGGGTTTGATTCCGACTTCGGCCAAGGATCCGTTCGGGTTGCGCAGAGCAAGCATAGGCATCATTGCCTTGATGGAACAGAAGCGTGCAAGAATTGACTTCCTGTCGGCTGCTTCGGAGGCGTTCAGAGCGTACGAGCCCAAGTTCCCGGGCAACCGCAAGGCCTTTGCGGAGTCATTTGTGCCGTTCTTCATGGAGCGGCTGTGGGGCGAGTTGTCAACCGACGCGGCTTCGGATATCGCGGGCGCGGTCTTCAGTGTCCTGTCGGCGAACGCAAATCGCTTCGTTGCTGGCGCACCCGCATCCATTGACATTCACGATGCGTTTATTCGGGTTCACGCTCTGGGCTTGATCGGCAAGCGTCCGGACTTCGCAGGCATCTGCACAACCCTGGAGCGGGCGGCCAATATCACGCGGGACTTTGGAGATGCGGCGCTTCCTGAGGAAGCCCTCCTTGTCGAGAAAGAGGAGCGGGCACTCTACGCTGAGTACATGCAGGTAGCCCCGACAATCAACGATCTGCTGACGCATCGAGACCCGGCAAGTTACTCGCGCGCCGCAGAGCTTTATGTGGGCGCGTTTGCCATGCCGCTGCATCAGTTCTTCGAGAAGGTTTTTGTCAACGCGGAAGACGAGAAACTCAGGCGCAATCGGAAAGCCCTTCTCAAGGCCATTTACAGGCTTCTGGCCGACCAGTTTGCCGACCTCACATACATTGTGAGGAAGCCCGAATGATGGCTTCGCGGTGCGCCCGACGACGAGGGAATATGGCGTTTTTTGTTGACTTCTTGCGCTGACCGGTAAAATCAGTGCTACGGATAATACGAGGCAAGCCTATGAGAATAGTGCAAATCGTTATACTGCTTGCGCTTACGGCATTCGCCTTGGGTTGCACCGAGACGAAGTTCAACCGTGGCGTGGGCACAATACCCAAGGACATCTCCCGGTGGAGCGACGCGGAGTTGGCGAACTCCGCATCGTTCGGGAAAGATCTCCATCGTTGGCTGGACCACAGCTACGAGTACAAGGTTGACCTTGCCAACGACATCCAGAAGTGGACAGTCCAGGAATGGCAGGGAGCCAAGGACGGCGGGAGTTTCCTCCTTGTGAACACTGTCAAGGAATTTGAGCTTCTGCGCGAGGCCGCTGCTTATGTCAAGAAGCGCTGGGACGGCGTGGGTCCGAAGATCCAGGGACTGTGGCAGGACACTTACCGGCGTCTTGCGTTCGAACTTGAGCAGGACAGGCAGTTGGGCAGCGAGACCGCAAGGTTGTTCAAGCAGGAGCTTGATCGCACTGCAACGTTCGGCCCGAGCATCGAGCGCTGGATGAGCGTTCGCCGTGAGGAATTCCAAGGGCTGCGCGACTTCTTCAGCAAGCTGTACAAGGCGGAGACCGAGCGTGGTTCCGCCTCCATCAAGAGTGTCAAGGAGTACTTCACGAAAGAGATTCGCTAATTTCGATTCGCCACCACGAGAACAGGAAGGTCCTTCGGGACCTTCTTTTTTTGCGGAGGAATGCATATGGACGAGATACCTCAAGGCTTCGAGAAGCTCAGAGCTCAGATCCTTCCGGAATTTCGCGCAGACCCCGAGATGTCGCAGATTGCCGAGGAGTACGTAATGGAAGTTCCCGGCATGCTGCAGGCCATTCGGGAGGGTCTGGAGAAACCTGACCTTGAAGTAGTTCGTCGGAACGCACATACGATAAAAGGCAGTTCCGGCACGTTCGGAATGATCCAGCTCGGGCTGATCGCCGGCGAGCTCGAGGCTGCATGCAAGAGGGGAGAGAGCCTCGAAGAACTCAAGATCAAGGCGCAACACCTGTTCGACGAAGCAGGCGTCTGACGGCCGTTTTTCCTTGACAGCCCCGCAATGCAAACTAAACTCTAATTCTGGCAAAATGCTGTTTCCTGGTGAAGATTCCGCCTGTCCTCCGCCACCCGCCAAGCGGGGTGAGATGGAGTGGGAAGTGCATCTTTTGAAACAGATGCGATACCAGGCGATGGTCATCGTGGTCTTCATACTGGCGGCAGCCTTCACGACCCAGATCGTACTGGGCAGCCCGATATGGGCCTTCGTCGCTCTTACCGTGCTTGTCCTGTACTTTTCGAGAGTCTTCTTCCCGATGAAGTTCCGGCTGGATGACGAAGGCATCGAGGTAGAGACATTCTTTGGCTCCCGCACCAGGAAATGGAGCGAATTCCGAAGGGCCTCCTTTTTCCGGCACGGGGTCAATCTGATGACCCGCGCGCGGGCAAGCCGGTTCGAGTTCTTCCGTAGTATGGATGTCTACTTTCCTGCAGAGCCGACTGAGGCAATTGCGTTCATCAAGGCGAAGTTCCTGGAGCATTCGATTTCGGATGAAAGAGACCCAAGCTGAAATGACAGGAAGCGAAGACGTATACAACCCATCGCCCGACCCATCGGACGAGTTTGCGGAGTACAGGCCCGTTATCAGGGCATTCGCGCGCATCGTTGTCAAGTACGGTCTTACCACGCCGGCAGTGATTCTTCTGGAATCTGAGAAGCCTCTGAACTGGATCTTCAGCCAGGGCATTCACTTTTTCAGCCCCTCAGTGAGCATAGCCACGGAGATGTTGAAGGTCTGCAGCCGTGAGGAGATAGACAGGTTTGCCCGTTTTCTCGAAGATCGCAGGTCATTCTCGGTGCTTGTGGAAGAGATAGAAAAACAGGAGGAGCTTCGCGAGCGGCTGCGTGCCGCGGAGAAGACATCCTCCCGTAGAAAATAGCAAGGAGTGCAGATGGCCACGGGTACTCATATCGATCCCGACAAAATCGAAGTGATCATCGCTACAGATTGCGGCAGTACTACGACCAAGGCGATCCTGATCGAAAAGACGCCCGAAGGCTTCCGTCTGATCAAGCGCGGTGAAGCCCCCACGACAGTGGAAAAGCCTGCCGAAGACGTCACCAAGGGCGTTCTCAACGCGATCAGCGAAATAGAGGATCTCACCGGTCGGAATTTTACTACTGAAGACTCCGTCAGAAAGACCCGTGTGGGCAAGGACGGCGTTGACCTGTACATTTCCACGTCCTCTGCGGGTGGCGGACTCCAGATGATGGTCGCCGGGGTCGTAAAGCAGATGACGACTGAAAGCGCTCAACGTGCCGCGCTGGGCGCCGGAGCCATCGTTATGGATGCCCTCGCGACCAACGACGGTCGGCAGAACCACGAGCGTATCGAGAGAATCCGCAACCTCCGGCCGGATATGATTTTGCTGGCGGGCGGAGTAGACGGCGGAACCGTTCAGCACGTAATGGAGATGGCCGAGATAATCAAGCACGCGGACCCCAAGCCGCGATTTGGTGTTCAGTACACGCTCCCGGTCATCTACGCGGGCAACAAAGAGGCCGCAGGGGATGTCAGGAAGACTCTTGAAGAAACGACAGCACTGGTTGTTGTCGAGAATATCCGTCCGACTCTGGACAAGGAAGTCCTTGGCCCCGCGCGCGACAAGATTCATGATCTGTTCCTTGAACACGTCATGGCGCACGCCCCCGGCTACAAGAAACTGATGGACTGGACCGACGTCGAGATTATGCCAACTCCCGGAGCGGTGGGCGATATCATGCAGTTGATCTCGCGCCTGGAGAACCTGACACTCCTGGGTGTTGACATCGGCGGAGCAACCACGGATGTGTTCTCGGTGTTCTTCGACCCGGAGAGCAATGAGCCGGTGTTCAACCGCACTGTCAGCGCCAATCTCGGGATGTCATACTCGATTTCGAATGTCGTTGCGACAGCAGGCCTGGGCGACATCCTTCGCTGGGTGCCATTCGATATCGACGAGAGAGATCTCCGCA
>JBAZOJ010000159.1:0-8835 GCA_041648755.1 Candidatus Brocadiia bacterium | reverse complement strand
TGATCTCGCCGCCAGCGCCCCGGACTGGACCAAGGATGACAAGACTCGCATGGCAGGCGCAATTGCTCTCTGGGTTGCAAAATAGTAAGTAGTCTACTCCGTACTTGAGAGCGGCGGTCGAAAGACCGCCGCTTTTTTTTACACCGGAGGAATAACCTCTCAACCGCTCACATGTTCCCCAAGAGGGGCGCACCAGAGGGGCAACCCGAACTGAATAGTGTCATTTTTTGTCACCTAAGCCGCAATTTGTCATCATACGGTTTGTCGAAGTCCGCAGAATCGGCTGGCTTGATCTCGAGTTTCTCTTCTCTTTAGACGGAACTCGGCCTCAGAAGGCCATTTTCGGAATCATCGGGCCACGACCAAGGAGTTGGCACGCCACTTGCTATAATGCTCTCAACCGAAACCCAAAACCAAGGAGTCAAGAATGGACAAGAAAGGTTTTACACTGATTGAGCTGATGATCGTTGTCGCGATCATCGCCATCATCGCAGCCATCGCAATCCCGAACCTCATCGGCGCCCGCAGAACCTCCAACGAATCCGCTGCGGCGGCCACCTGCAAGAGCTTCGGCTCCGCTGCCGTAGCCTATTCCCAGACCAAGGCCACCCAGGACTACTGGGGCAGCACCACTGTCGATTTCACCCCGAACTTCCAGCATGTTACGCCCAAGGGCGGCTATAAGTTCCGCTATTTCTCGAACAGTTCCGCTGGCGGCGTACATGATGCCACCAAGTTCGTTTATCTTGCAGTTCCGGTTTCCACTTCCACTGGCCAGAAGGCCTTCTATCTGGACGAGACTCAGGTTACCTACGTAGCCGAGCACGCTGCAGGCAACAGCATTCTTGATAGCGCTGACGTAACGGCTCTCAATACCTACATTGATCTCGCCGCCAGCGCCCCGGACTGGACCAAGGATGACAAGACTCGCATGGCAGGCGCAATTGCTCTCTGGGTTGCAAAATAGTAAGTAGTCTACTCCGTACTTGAAAGCGGCGGTCGAAAGACCGCCGCTTTTTTTGGGGCTGTCTCCACACATCGCCATTCGTGGGTCTCAGACCACGCCCTACCTTCCTGGAACAAGGACGCCGATATCCTCTCTTGCGCGTTGAGCAAACGCCGCTATTCTCTTACAAGCGCCCGCAATGCCTGGTTTTCGTCCGACCGAAGCGCAACTGTACACACACCATGGCTTTGGCACGGAGATTGCTCCTGCCAAGTGAAATCCCGAAGGGAGTATCCATGGACAAAATCAAGCACGACAAAGGCTTTACGCTGATAGAGTTGATGATCGTGGTGGCCATCATCGCGATTATCGCCGCCATCGCGATACCGGGCCTGCTTGGCGCCCGCAGGAACTCGAATTACGCTGCAGCACTGCAGACGCTGAATTCCTTCTTCAAAGCGTCCGCGTTGTATTCGTACGGCACCCCCACAAACTACTACTGGGAAAACGGAACCGTTGACTTCGGCACGTACTTCGCGCACTCCACTCAGAAGGCCGGGTTCATCTACAAGTACTTCTCCGACGACACGAACGGCGACGGCGTACAGGAGGCATCCAAATTCGTTTACCTGGCCTGCCCGGCATCCACATCCACGGGTCTGTACGCATCCTATTGCGACGAGTCCCACGCTGTCTGGGCAACGGAGGTTCTCACCACGCAGAACATCGCTGACCTTTTGGCAGTTGACGTAACAGGCGTGAATTTTGCCACCGGCGGGCTCCGCTTCGCGGTCGCCGGAATCGTCTGGGCAAGGAAGTAGTATCCATCGTGGTCCGAAATGAAGCGGGGGCCTTTCGGCCCCCGCTTTCTTTTTGCTCCTGGCTTATCAGCTCTTGATTACGTTGTACTTGCGGCCGATCTTGATGAAGGCGTCGGCAGCCGTGTCGATGTGGCTCAACTCGTGAGCGGCGCTTACCTGCACGCGAATTCGCGCCTGGCCCTTGGCAACCACCGGATAGAAGAAACCAATCACGTAGATTCCTTCTTCCAGCAGGTCCTTGGCCATGTTCTGTGCGAGCACAGCGTCATAGAGCATTATCGGGACGATCGGGTGTACACCGGGCTTGATTTCGAACCCGGCTTCGGTCATCCGCTTGCGGAAGTGCATGGTGTTCTTCTCGAGCTTATCGCGAAGCGCGGTCGTCTCGGAGAGCATGTTAAACACTTCCGTGGCGGCCAGCACGACAGCGGGAGGAACCGTGTTCGAAAAGAGGTATGGACGGGAGCGCTGACGGAGCAGTTCGATGATCTCCTTGCGGCCGGATGTAAACCCGCCGCAAGCTCCGCCGAGGGCCTTGCCCATAGTGGATGTGATTATGTCAACGCGTCCCATGACACCGTTGTGTTCGTGGCTGCCGCGGCCGGTCTTTCCGATGAAGCCGGAGGCATGGCTGTCATCAACCATTACCATCGCGTCGTACTTGTCCGCGAGGTCGCAGATCTTGTCCAACTTGGCAATGTCGCCATCCATTGAGAACACACCGTCTGTCGCGATCAGGCGGAAGCGCGCATTCTGAGCTTCCTTGAGCTTGGCTTCGAGGTCGGCCATGTCGGCATGGCTGTAGATCAGGCGATTTGCCTTGCACAGCCGGATGCCGTCGATGATCGAAGCGTGGTTGAGCTGGTCAGTGATAAGGGCATCCTCCGCTGTCAGCAGCGGCTCGAATACCCCTCCGTTAGCATCGAAGCAGGCAACGTACAGGATCGTATCCTCTGTGCCAAGGAACGTCGAAATCGTCTTTTCGAGGCTCTTGTGGATATCCTGGGTGCCGCAAATGAAGCGCACGGACGAAAGGCCGTACCCGCGATAATCGAGTGCCTTCCTGGCGGCTTCACGGACTCGGGGGTGATTGGCGAGCCCGAGATAGTTGTTGGCGCACATGTTGATTACCTTGCGCCCGTTGACCATGATCTCGGCGCCCTGGGGGGACTCGATGACGCGCTCGCTCTTGTAGAGCCCTGCGTCTTTGATCTCCTTGATCGTGTTCTGCAAATGTTCTTTCATCTTACCGTACATAGGTCACTCTCCTTTAGTCCGGGTACATCACGACCTTGCCGGCCGTGCGGTTGTCGGAAGTCATTGCTGCAAAGCCCTTTTCGAACTCAGACAGCTTGATCCGATGGGTAATGATCGGGGTGGGATCGAACTTCTTGGAGGCAAGCAGGCCGGCCATCTGAAACCAGGTGTCGTACATGAGACGACCGTTGATTCCGAGGAGGCGAGCGCCCTTGAAGACAATGCCGGATGCGTAGTCGATGGTAATCGGGGCGGAAGGAATGCCGAACGCGGAGATGCGGCCGCCCTTGCGAACGCAGCCCAGTGCCCAATTGACGGCTTCCTGGTTGCCGACCGTATCGAGAACGACGTCAACGCCGATTCCCGCGGTCTCAGCGACGATCCGCTTCACGACCTCAGTGCCCGGCTCCTTGATGTTGATGGACACATCTGCGCCCATCTGCTTTCCGATATTAAGCCGGAATGGGTACTTCCCGACCTGCCAAATCCTGCCGGCGCCCGATGCACGCGCTACGCCAACCATGTTGCATCCCGCAGGGCCGTCGCCTATGACCACGACCGATTTGCCGGTAATGGGCTCGGCAAGGACGGTGTAGACTGCATTTCCGACGGGTTCCTGGATACAGGCCAGCTCGGTAGGCAGCGACGGGTCGTTCTTCCACGCACAGATTTCGGGAACAAGACAGAAGTTCGAGAAGCAGCCAACGGTATCAACGCCAAGTATCTTCAGGTTGTGGCAGATGTGCATCTGGTTATTGCGGCAGACAGGGCAGACGGTGCAAGGGATGTGGGATTCGGCTGAGACGTAATCGCCTTCTTTGAAACCAGTGACGTCTCTTCCGACCTTGACGACATCGCCGCAGAATTCGTGGCCGAAAACCATGGGGGGCTTAATGCGCTTGGTGAAGACGCCTTCCCACTTGTAGATGTGAACGTCGGTTCCGCAAATGCTGGTGGCGCGAACCTTGACGAGCAGGTCCTTGGGACCGGGCTCTGGGATAGGGATTTCCCTGAGTTCAGCGCCAACTTCGGGCTTCGTTTTCATCACCGCTATCATCTTGTTAGACATATTTCCTCCTTGGGGGATGTCTTCAGTATGCTACTGCTTCTTCTGAGGCTCGGAGCCGGGAGACAGAATATCATCCTTCAGAATTCTGGTGCGCTCCATCTGGGCGACGTATTCCTCCTCTTTGAAGACCTCTTTCTTCGTAAGGAGGCGAACGAGCGCCGCAAGCGCGGTCTCAAGTTCCCTGATTCGTGCGTTGAGATCCTCTGGCTTGGCCGGAGAAACAGGTTTCTCGTCGTCTTTCATTGTCTTGGGCCTCTCGGGGGTCCGGCTCGTTCAAACTTCTCGAACATCTTTTTCAAGGCACCGACCCATCGGGTCTCGCCTTCCTTCTTGTCGATGTCAAACATCCTGTTCAGCGCCACTGGCAGGGTTCCGGCCAGTTTGGCAGCATACTCACGCAAGGCCACAGAGTCCCTGATCAGGCTTTCGTTGAATGCTTCGATCCGATGAAGGAAGTTCCCGTTCGGGGGCGTCTTGACGTCAGCCATGATTCGCTCGAATGCACCGGGATTGGCGACGAACAAAGTGAAAAGCGTAAAAGTGACATTGAACTCAACAGTTGCAGGATCCTGCTTTGTACCTGGCCTGGCCAACTGTTCACGGAATGCCGAATAGAACTCACAACGGAGCAGAAACGTCAGAAGGCCGCGATAGGCTTCGATGCGTTTCCCCGTGTTTTCGGTATTCACCGACACCATGGATGCTGTTATCAGTTGGTCGACATCGCCAAGCTTGAAGAGAGGCCGAAGCGATTTCAGCTCGACCTGCTTTACGGAATGGATGGGGATGGTGGTCTTTTCCACGTGGAGATCCGTTGTTCGCAGCGACTCCACCTCGAAGAACCCATCTGCAAATCTCGTCAAGTGAAAGAGGACCGGCTCGACAGCCTGCACTGTGAAACGGGCGTCATAGCCCGGAAAATCCTCTATTGCCTTCCAGTCAGGTTCGGCGGAAGCATCTTCACCTCGGATGGGAGCAGCCGCAGCAAGGAAAACCAGGAGAAAGACCAGGAGAAACCAGGTTCTCAAATGCCTACCTCTTCGAGGGTGTATGCCGAAGAGCCCAGGCCCATTTTCGCGGCGTAGGGGAAAATCTCCTCGCCATCGATCTTCGGGTAGGAAAGTTCATGCAGAGGCATCCCCGCCCCGGCCTTGAAGGCGTCAAGTGACGCACGGTCAAGGGCAACCGGATCTGACGATGCCATAATGCCTACATCCGGCCCGACCGGCTTCTGTTTGCGGTCTATGCAGTCGCAATCCTTCGTAACTTGCGTAAGCACGTTGAAATAGACGATGCGGCCGTGCAGGACCTTTCGAGTGGCCAGCGCGACCTCGGCCATCTTCTCCTGCATCACTCGTGATTCCTGCTTCCAGGAGAACTCAACAGCCATTTCCGGACAGACCGTAAGACACTCTCCGCACCCGATACATATTTCGTGGTCAATTTCGGCGGATTTGCCAAGAGATATGGCATCTTCGGGACAGTGAGAAACACACTCGCCACAGGCCACGCAGCGATTCTTGTCGACCCAGGGCTTCAACGAGGAGTGCATCATCATTTTTCCGCGGCGCGAGGCACAACCCATCGAGACGTTCTTGATGGACGCGCCAAAGCCGGATGCGAGGTGTCCTGTCAGATGGGTCAGAACAACCATCCCGTTGCTCCGGCAAATGTCACCCGCAATAGGCACCCGCTTGAAGTACCCGCCGTCTATCTCGACTTCCTCGTCGTTGTTTCCCCTGAGCCCGTCCGAGATAATGACCGGACAGCCGAGGCTCTCGAAGGTAAAACCATGCTCACGCGCCTGCCTGAGATGCTCGACGGAATTGTGGCGATTGCCGCGGTACAATGTGTTGGTGTCGGTAACAAACGGGCGAAGGTGAAGGTCGTTCAGCCGCTCAACAATCGCCTTCGTAAGGTGAGGTTTGGGATATCCGGCACAACTGCCTTCACCGAAGTGTGTCTTGATGGCTACTATGCCGCTCTTTGGCAGGATGGCTGAGAAGCCGGCGGCATCGAAGAGCCGTAACAAGCCCTTCGCCTGGTCCTCGTGGGATGTGTTCTCGCTGCAGCGGAACACGTAGACAGTAGCTGTCATTCCAACACCTCAATGGGATTATACTTGCTGCACAGGGAGGCTCAAGTTTTGGGTTGCGCTAACGCTCGATTCCGAGCAATTTTCCGGCCGATTTCTTGTCTTCTTCCCTTTGCTCAACGGAAGAGGCAGGATCAAAATGGAAGGTTATGCCCGTGCGCCTGACAAGGGCATTGTAGGAGTTGTAGCGCACAAGATAGTCCGGTGAGGAAAGCATGGAAAACAACAGGGAAGCGCTGCTGTTGTCGGAGGCATCGGTCAGCATCAATGCGATCTCGCGCTCCAGAATCGGCGGGAAGAGCGTGCCAATATCCCTCAGATCCTCTATCACAAGGGGAATATCTGCCAAGGGAAGTGCTCTAAGCGCCTTGACAGCAAGCTCCGGAGTCTGTGCCTTGTATATCGAAGACAACAAGGAGTCCAGAACGGGAGCAACTCCCTTGCTTCTGCGCTCCACCTGTCGTCTCCACCGTGGCCCCAGCACAGATGGCTCGCCATTTCCAAAACTCAGCCCTGTGATTTCTTCCAGCGACAGACCAACCACAAAGGCATCCGCTTCCCCGCAGACCATTAGAAGATCGCAAAGCCGCCCCACTGCGGCGGTGCGCTTTGCCCTTGCCGACAAAATGGCGTAGCGCCGACCCAGGCGCGCCTTGTCCGCATCAACCTGTGACTCTATTCTGGTCCAAGCATCCCCGGAAACATCGGCAGAAGCAAGCACTCGGATTCCGGCATGCCCGCGCAACGGGTCGACCGCCAGAAACAATTCCATCCCGATTTCCACCTTACGCTCATTCGGGAGATTGAGCAGATAATCCAGTCCCGCCTGACGTTTGGCGTCACTTGTGCTGGACAGAGCTTTAACGGCTCCGTTCTCATCGTCGACGGGGGAGCAACCCATAAACAATGGGAAGATCATCACGAGCCCGATCAGCACGGCTATTGCTTTGCAACCCAATCGGCACCCCGTATTTCGATGGCGGAATCCCTGTCTCTGACGACGGGAATCCTACGCTCGATGTCAATGTAGCCTTCTCTTTTGAACCTGAACAGGTAGAGCCCGTTCTGGAGCTTAAAGGACTGTTGAAGCCTGAGATCGAAGGTCTGGCGCGTTCCCTTGAGGCTTCCGGACAGCGCCTCGATCTCGACTTCGCAACCTTGGTGCTCCCCTGAAACCGACACGCTCCCAAATCCGAACAGGTTCAATGCCTGCTCAAGAATTTCCATGAGAACGTTTGCCTGAGCGGAACGAAGCTTCGCGATTCTCTTCGCATAGGTGTCGTCCGAGGGATTCAGCATAGCCAGAACTTGAAGACACTCGATTGCCTTGTCGATCGTGTCGGATGTTTTTTCGAACCCGGCCGTGTCGGATGACAGCTTGTTGGACAGGTATTTCCTGATAGGCTCGATCACAGTGGACTGCTCATTCAGCGCCAGCGCGATGGAAGAAAATAACGAACCGGCAGCCGAGGGCCCACGCTCGGAATACGTGGTGTCTGTGGCAATCTGCAAGCGCCCGGTGAATTCGCCAACCTTTTCGATAACGGTTGCGTCGTCACCCGGAAGAAAACGGCGCAACTCAGCAACGATTGCAGCAGTGCGCTCAAGGTCCTTTTCTCGCGCAAAGTCAGCCAGCAGTTTGGCTTTGACTGTGGAGCGCAGTCTCGAGGCACGATCTGTCACAGATGAACTCTCAGGCATTCCGCGGGCAGCCGAAAGAGCTGCTCGGGCGGAGACCAGATCGCCCTGCCCCACCTTTTCCTCGGCATCCTGAAGCTGGCCGATTATCTTGGCTTCTTCTCCGGTTCCCCGCCCAAGTACGTCCATCGAGTAAATCGCGACTGCCACCGAGGATGTGAGAACCAGAAACATTGCAATGGAGATCCTGTACTTCCTCAGCATTCTCACAGCGCGGTCGAGATTCGTTGGGGGACGGGCGCTGACGCTGCCTCCCTGCAAGTACGACTCAAGGTCCAGAGCCATCTGCTCGGCACTTTGGTATCTCTTCGAAGGTTCGTAAGACATTGCCTTGACGCAGATTGCCTCAAGATCGCGCGGAATTCCCGCTTTGATTGAGCTTGGGGGAGGTGCTTCTTCCTGAACGATCTTCATCAGGATTTCGACCGCGCGAGTACCCTCGAATGGCACTCTGCCGCATAGCATTTCGTACAGTATTACCCCGATCGAGTACACATCCGAGCGCCGGTCGATCAGGCTCACGTCGCCAGATGCCTGCTCGGGACTCATGTAGTGTGGGGTGCCGATCGCAACGCCGCTCTCGGTCAAAGATTTTGAAGCGTCTTCGGCCTTGGCAAGGCCAAAATCGGTGATGTACGGCTTCTCTGACTTGTCGAGAAGGATATTGGCCGGTTTCAGGTCGCGGTGGACAACTCCCGCATCGTGCGCATGATGAACGGCCCTGCAAATGATAGAGGCAATTTCCGCAGCCTGATGCGGAGTGATGGACTTCTCCGCAATTCTTCTGTCAAGAGACTTGCCATCGATGAGGTCCATGGTGAAATAGCGCTGTCCCCGCACATTGCCGAAAGTGTGTACCGCTACGATATTTGGATGGTTGATGGAGGCAACAAGGGCGGCCTCGCGCTCGAATCGGGCTTTCTGGCTGTCAGAGGCAAAAGAGCCCGCA
>JBAZOJ010000158.1:0-8872 GCA_041648755.1 Candidatus Brocadiia bacterium | reverse complement strand
TCGCAGACAGGCTGACGCTGAACATCAGTTGGGCTTTGCGAGGCGGAATCGAAGGGTTGCCCTTCCCGGCGTCGCCTCGTTCGACCGGTCAAACTTGAAACTGCGGATGAAATCGAGCGCCGTCTGATCGAGAAGAGCCGAGCCCGATAAGGAGACCACCACGGTGTTCACGACCTCCCCGTCTTTGGAGACGAGGAACGAGATGGTGACGTCTCCCTCAACACCCTTGAGTTCAGCTTCGTGCGGATATTGCGGTGGAAGCGGCTGGAAAATGATGACTCTCTTTGCCGCAGGCCCGGAGATCGAGCCCCCGAAAGCATTCAGCGGAATTGTCGCTTCGCTATCGACTCCTGGCACGAGAGCCCCTGACCCCGGCTTAGGGAGATCCCGGGCAGAACCAAGATCAGAGAACGGGTCCATTTTGGACACGAGGTCGAGCTTGTCGCGTCCCAACATGGCAGACTCGTAATCTGATGAAAGCATCGCCGTGTCGCCGGAGGGTTGCTTAGCAGGAAGCTTAATGCTGAGAGCTTCGAGCATCTCCCTGGTCGCGGATCCGGCGATTCTCCCCGCGAATGGAGTCTCATGTGTCAGAACAACGGGTTCGATATTGTCGATAGGAGAATCGGACTGCATGTCAACCGTGAAGACAAGCTGGAACATGAACAGCGACATCAGGTGCCAGACAAAGGAGGCTGTCACCGCTGCGATCAGCAGCTTGTTAACCGGGATTGCGATCGGCTTCAGCGCCATGTATCCATTCTACTCCCAAAAGCTCGATTAAACAAGTCCCCGGGACCAAAGCAGTTCTCCGTTAGTAACGGCGGCTCCCGCAGCACCCCGGGCAAGGTTGTTCGCCAGCGCAAAGAATGCCCACCCGCCACTGTCGGTGCGGCGCAGCCTGCCGATGATCACGGACATGCCATTTTCCGTGCCCACATCCAGCCGGGGTTGTGGTCTGTCGGGCTCGTCACAATAGACAATCGGGTGGCGCGGGGCTGAATACAGCCCGCATGAGGGCATTGCCCGCCAAGCGGAAATTATCTCCTCACGAGCAGGTTCCCCCTCGAAATGGACCGTCGCAGCGAGCAGATGCCCTTCGGCAACCGGGACCCGTGCACAGGCTGCATCCACGGTCATCGAGGCGGGATGGAAACCTTCACTTGTGCATCCGCCGAGTATCTTCTTGGTCTCCTCGACCATTTTCTCTTCTTCCATCGGAATGAATGGAATTACGTTCCCCAGAGCCGCAAGCGCGGGATGACCGGGCCAACCTGCGCCGGACAGAGACTGGTAGGTGCAGACGGAAACGCTCCGGATTCCCCATTTCATAAGTGGTGCGAGCGCAGTCACGAGCCCGGACGTCGAGCAATTGGAGTTGGCCACAATGAACCCCTTCCAGCCTTTCGCCTCCTTTTGACGAGGGAGGACCGACAAGTGCTCAGGATTCACGTCGCATATTATCACAGGAACGAGCGGGTCCATCCTGAACGCGCTCGCATTGGTGCTGACCGCTATTCCAGCTTCGGCAAAGAGGGGCTCGTACTTCGTAGCTGCATCCGCTGAAAGCGCGCTGAATACCAGGTCGATGCCCGGACGGGGGAACGGCGCCTCAAGCTTCTTATCGTAAAATGGATCGAGACGCGATGGCTCCACGAAGAGCTTGTCCTTGACCCCGGCGTGGTATATAGTGCCGGTGCGGTCTTCCGAGGCGGCAAGGAACTCCAATTTGAGATGCGGATGGCCATTGAGCAGGGCTGCAATTCGCTGCCCTACAACGCCTGTGGCGCCAAGAATCCCGACGCGAATCTGTCGAGTTGATTGCACTTGAGCCTCCATGGTGCTTCCAAAGAAAAAATGATATGCCGGTTTCGGAATTTGGACAGCTACAGGGGCTGCAGGGCAGAATCAAGGGCCGCTGCGAGCGAAGCAACTTGCGTGGGAGGATCGAACTGCTGTTCCACCATTTTCCGCGCATTTTCGGCAAGCGCCGAATTGCCATCACTTGATCTGACCATACGGACTATCGCATCGGCAAACTGTCCGGGCTCGCGCGAGGAAACCAGCATCCCGGTTCGACCATCAAGAACAACTTCCGCAACTCCTCCGGCGTTCGCGGCGACGACCGGAAGTCCCAGCATCATTGCCTCGACAATGACGTTCGGTATGCCGTCTCGATCCCCGTCGGCGGCTACCCGGGAAAAATGAACAAGCACGGAAGATGCGGACATCCTCCGGTGAGTCTCTGCGTGCGAGAGAATTCCCGAGACACGCACACCCTCGGGAAGCAACCCGGTTTCTGCGATTAAGGGGCCAATAAGCTCAAGTTCCAGGCCCGGCTCTTTTTCCCTGGCCATGGCGAATGCCGTCAGAAGCAAAGGGAGCCCTTTTTTGGGGACATCCCGGCCGACTGCCACAAGCCGCTTGCCGATGCGGCCAGGCGCAAAATCCAACTGCGGGGCCGGGTGATGTATCATCACTACTCTGTCGGCATGCTGAGGAAACCGCGCCCTGACAAAATCTGAGGCCCCCTCCCAGCAAGTGACTACTCGCCTTGCTCGTGGCACAAGGAACGCGAGGACATCGGTTTGCACGAAAACATCGCGTGCGTGGCAGGAGAAGGAGAACGGCACATCCAGGGCGCGCGACAGCGCATAGCCCGCCAAGCCGCAGAAACCGGCGTGCATGGAGTGAATCTGGGCCGCCCCCCGGAGGCGGCGGATCATCTTGCCAAAGGAGGAAGGACGGCGCGCGATGAAGGCAAAACCACGTGGACCAAGTTCGTCGAGTATCTCCAAAGCTGCGACGGACAAAGATGGAGTGAGCAGTGACCACATGCGATCGATCGGAGCGTGATCGTTTCCCCAGATTCCCTTGCAGGGGAACGGGAGCGGGACTGAAGGCTCCCGGTGCAAGGCCGCGATAACTATCTCTCTGCCCGAATCAGTCAGTCCCTTGGCTTCGCGAAAGAGAAAATGCTCCGTCGCGCGGGGGAAACCATCGAAAAAGAGCACTGTCGGGGAAGACTGCCTCACAATAGCTCCTCTTCGAGTGATTTGTACACGGACATGGTCGCACGGGCCGTTCGCTCCCATGTAAACCCGGAGGCCCGCCTTACTCGGGCGTCCTCAACTCCGGGCTTGGGCAGCTTCTCATCCACTATCCGTTCGATGGCCTCTCGCCAGGCAACCAGATCGGCCATCGGCACATAGGTCGCGCAGTCCCCGGCCAGTTCGCGGAATGGGGGAATATCGGAAAGCAGACAGGGAGTCCCTTCCTGCAGGGCCTCGAGCACCGGAAGGCCGAATCCCTCAACAAGCGAAGGGAAGCAGAGGGCAGTAGCGCCACGGTAGAAAAGTGGCAGATCCTCCTGGGGGACGAATCCCGGTTGGAAAAGCATTTCCTCCATCGCGAGCCCCTCATAGGCACTGCGAACTACGGAGTAGCTGAAACCCGGCCTCCCTGCAAGAACCAGCATGTGAGGGAATTTGCAGCGCATACGGGCAGCGAAGAAAGCGCGAAGGAGAGTGGGGAGGTTTTTCTTTATTTCGAGATTTCCGACGAAGAGGAAGTACGGCTTGTCGAGCCCGTACTTTTCGGCAAGCACGCGCCGAGCTTCTTTGCGAGTCACACCTGATGGCTTCGTTGCCGGGGCAAAGGGGACAACCGATACTTTTCCGGGGCTGCAATTCGAGAACTGCTTGAGCAATTCGCGTTTGACAAACTCGCTGGGGACACAAATGCGGGAGGCCTTTTCGACGTTTCGGGGCATTATCGTGGCGAAGTGCTTCACCGTGGATCCCTTGCAGAACAACGGGTGGGTGAAAGCAATCAGATCGTGAATAGTAAGGACAAACGGAATGTACGTCATTCGCGGAGCGACATAGGCGGGGAAATGGGCAAACCTTGCCTCGTGCGACGATATTCTGAAGGGAAGAAGGAATTGCTCGTAGAACACTCGGACAGAAGGGCTTTGCCCGCCCACGAGCCACGAGCGTGTGATTTTCAGGTTGTCCGATGCCGGGAAGCGAGCCCTGAGAGTTCGTGGGATAAGGGCACGGTAGTTGCGCGACGGGTCTGCGACCGCCACGGCAGCGATGAGATTATGCACCGCCTGAGCGACTCCGGTGTAGGGTTCACGCAAGACGAGAGCATCGAAAAACACGGTATTCACATCGGAACTCCGAAGAAACGCAGCAGGAAGGGAACAGGCAACGACAATGAGCTATGTCTATGCTAACAGACTCCATTCCCCTGTCAAGCGGCGGGAAAGGCGGAAATCTCGCGAGAAGCGGGGCTTTTTTGATTGACATTTCGGCCTCTCGTTCATATAATTTTCGATGCGGTATAGTGCATCCCGTTGTCTTAATGGCCTATGCCGCAAACACTTACGGTTGTACGACGTCGTGTGTCTCAGCGGAGGTGAATGGATGAGAACTCGCGCATCCGCGTTCGTGGTTTTTCTTGCCGTGATTGCGGTCGTTCTGGGCTACAGCATGGGAGCGTGGGCTGAAACGGCTTCCTTTGTACCATGCGAAAACGCTCTGGACGGCGCCCGCTATCGCCATACCGCGACAAGAATCCTCGCTGGCCCCTTCAGGGGCAAGGTAATCGTAGTCGGTGGAGACAGCGAGTCCTCTGTGACTCCGCTGAACCCCTCATCGATCTACAGCACATGCTTCATGTTCGACCCCGATGTGAACTCCTTCTCTCCCATCGCGGCGCTGAATATTCCCCGCACCATGCACTCGGCCATCGCACTTCCGGATGGTCGGATTCTGATTGCTGGCG
Source organism: Candidatus Brocadiia bacterium (assembly GCA_041648755.1). Classification (GTDB taxonomy): domain Bacteria; phylum Planctomycetota; class B143-G9; order B143-G9; family B143-G9; genus JBAZOJ01. Next base: position 4,081 of record JBAZOJ010000158.1, on the reverse strand, counting down.
GCTTTAACGGCACAAACGACCTGTCAAGCTGCGAGCTCTATGATCCCATGCTGGACAAGTGGACGATTGCTGCCTATCTCGGCACTGCTCGCAGCAGTTTCACCATGACAATGCTGTACACCGGCTATGTCCTGACAATCGGCGGTTCGAACAACGGCAACGCCATCGCCGGGTGCGAAATCTATGACGTCAACGCTGACTCCTGGACTGCCACCCTTCCACTTGCCAGCGCGAGATATTCTCACGCTGCCATGAGAATGCTTGACGGCCGCATCCTTGTCGCAGGCGGAAACAGGGCCGCGGATTCCGCAAACAACACTTATCAGGTTTTCACGCCTCCGACTAACGCAGTCCCCGCTTACTGGACGCCTCCCGCAACTATGCCGTTCACCTTCGATTCCTACTTCCAGGCCGTATACGGACTTCTCCAGAACGGCGACATAGTAATTGGCGCCTCAAACTCCGGCGGTCGCTCCCTCAGATTCAACGGCACCGTCTGGTCGCAGGCCGGAACCGTCCAATCCCGCTGGGGCGGCACTCAATCCCACCTGGCAACGAATAACATCGTAGAGGCAGGCGGTTGGGGCAACGCGCGCGTTGTCGATATCTACCTTCCTTCCGCCAATTCCTGGAACACTTACAACAGTATTTACGGGCACACCTTTGCGCCCATCGTCCTGATGGAAAACGGCAAGGTTCTGCTTGTCGGCGGAAACAGTGCCGGCTCCTCCGAAATCATGACCCCTTCGACCATTTCCAAGCCCGCTACTGTCATCCTGAAGGTTGTTTCGCCCTTCGGCAATCCTTCGCCCTTTGACACAACGGCGTACACCCTTGGAACTTCTGTCACCTGCACAATCGCAAACACTTCCTTCGTTTACCAAGGCCGCACTTACACCTGCGTCGGGTACACCGGAAGCGGCTCCTGCCCCTCGGGCTCGACGACTTCGGTCACTTTTGCGATTTCACAGAATTCCAGTATCAGTTGGAACTGGAGCGTTCTTGGCGGAACCTATCGCCTGACCATCGTTTCCCCGCATGGTACACCAGTGCCCGGCACCGGCATTAATGTAATCGCGTCCGGAACCACGATAATCGCCAATGTCGATACTATGGTCGATACCGGCACCGGCGTCCGGTACGCCTGCATCGGTTGGACTGGCACGGGCTCTGTACCGACGAGCGGAACCACAAATTCCGTGACTTTCGATTTGAACATCAACAGCAATATCACTTGGCTATGGCGCACCGAATACCGGCTTGTCGTCAACAATCCCTCCGGCCTCGGCAACCCCGATCCGCCTGTTGGTGACAATTGGTATGCTGATGGTACGGTCATCAATGGTTCCATCACATCTCCCTACGCGGCGATGCAGTTGGCTGGCTATGAAGGCACTGGATCTCTGAGCAACGACATCGAGGCGACTTTCTCGACGGTAATTCATGCGCCCACCACGATCCTGTGGAAGTGGATGGAATTGGGTCAGAACAAGGTCTCGCTGGCCGTGAATTCTGCCTACGGGAGTCCGAGCCCCAGTGGCGTGACCGTTCACACCCAGGGAGACTCGGTCACCGCATCCGTTCCTGCATTCATAGAGAATAATGGAACTCGCTTTGAGTGCAAAGGATGGGTCGGCAAGGGAAGCATTGTTTCGACCGGCACGACCAATACGACCACATTTACGATCGGCCTTAATTCCAGAATCGACTGGGATTGGAGTGTAAACTACCTGCTGACGATCATCAACATCGGCAGCCTGGGCAATCCCAATCCCGCCTCCGGCTCATACTGGTTGCCTGAGAACACGGCCTTGACGGCCAGTGTAACATCTCCGACAGGGGGATATTTCTGCACAGGATATTCGGGCGTCGGAGCAGTCTCAAGCAGTTCTTCAACATCCGTCGGCTTCATCCTGTCAGGCCCCACGTCGATCACATGGAACTGGGTGCCAATTTCCGCAGTGAACACCCAGCTCGTCATTCGAAGCGACTACGGCCATCCTACTCCCCCCGTGGGCACAAGCTTTTTCTTCAGCGGCGCCCAAGTCAAGGCATCGGTCGAGCGCACGGTATTCGGAAACCCCGGAGAAATCTTCCTTTGCGTCGGTTGGACCGGAGGTGGAAGCGTTGGTTTCCAGGATACTAACCCCGAAACCGGACTGACCTATTTCAAGACAACCGGCCCGGAGATTTCGATCACCTTCATCGTTCTGAACGCCGACCAGCAGACCGGCATTCCCTTCAACAACACACTTACCTGGAACTGGGAGCGCCGCTACTACCTGACCGTCATTGACGATCCGTCAATGCCTCGGTCCATTCCACCTGCCGGCACCAATCCGATTACCGCCGGGACCATTGTGACCGCTTCCGTGCCCCCTTCCGCTGATATGGGGCCCGGTCAGAAGGTGTTCTGCATAGGATTCCTCGGCACCGGCTCCGTTCCCAACGGTACTAACAACACGATCACATTCACTCTTGCCGCCCCTTCGAGCATCGAATGGCTCTGGGAACTCCGCTACGAGGTGGTGGTTGAGAATCCGGCGGGTTTCGGAACGCCGACTCCTGCCGCCGGCACTTACTACGTTGCGCCTGGGGACGAATTCACCGCGTCGATTTCCCGCTACTATGTCGCTCACACCTGCCAGGGGTACTTCCTGACGAATCTCGCGAACGATCTCATCGAGTCGGAGGACATTTCAGTCACCATAACTGTGACAGAACCCGTTCGCATCACATGGAGATGGGATTACGTACCATTGGCCTGGCAATCACCGATACAGGTTACAACCGGCTCGACGGAAGTTCCATTCTCGTTGAGCCTCGCCCGGTCGCCAATCACATCCTCTCCGTGGATCGCATATCAGGATACCGCGGCCAAGGATCTGCACGTAGTGTACTATTCCACCGATCACTTCGTGAACCAGGATATCGATAGCTTCGGCGATGTAGGAGCTTTCTGCAGCATTAAGGTCGATGCGACAGGCGTCGTCAGGACTGCGTACTACGACGAAACAAACCAGATTCTGAAGCAGGCTGAACGCATCGCGGGAGTGTGGAACATTCAGGTTGTTGACGATAGCGCCGGGAACGGCCGCTTCTGCAGCATCAACTACTCTCCGCTCGGCAAGTGGGGAATCGCATATCTCGACAACAGCGATCCCGCCAAACCGAAGATCAAGTACGCTGAGAAGTTCGAAAATGACTGGCTCATCGAGATTACCAAAGAATTCGATGGAGTCATCGAGTACCTGTCGCTTGCGTACTACAACGAACAGCCGCTGATCGTGTTCTACGATGCTACAAGCGGTACATTGAAGTACCTGTACTACGACGCTGAGTGGATTCTTGACAGTGTTGACCCGACTCCTGACGTGGGTCGCTACGCCAATGTCGCCATCAACCCTGTAACAGGACACCCGGCCGTCGTCTATTACGACCTCTCCAATCACCGCGCCAAGTTCGCGCAGCGCCAGCCAGACTTCACTTGGAGTATCTCGATCATTGATCAGTCAGGCGACGTAGGCTACTATCCCACTCTGGTCTTTGACAAGAACGGCTCACCCAGGGTCACATACCTTGACGTCGGCAGGCAGCTTGTGAAGTTCGCCACGTTCGATGGTATCATCTGGCAGATCGACACAATGCCAACCATCGGCGGCGGAGCTGCATTGTTCCCGGCACTGGCAGTGTTGAACGAAAACGAACTGAGCTACATCTTTGTTGAGGACGATCGCATCTACTACTCAAGCACCAAGATCATCGCCGAAGATCCCAGTGCATATCCCCCCGGAAGCACCATGGGCTGCTTTGTCGCAACTGCAGCATTCGGAGCGATGGCCCAGAGGGACGTCGAGTCTCTGACTTCACTGCGGGATCGCTCTCTTACCGGCGCTTCGCTTGGCGGGTCGCTGTGCGACCTCTACTACGCCCTTAGCCCTGCGATTGCACGAGAAGAGGCAGGCACAGCTTCGGTAAAGGCGGTTATCCGCAAGTTGCTCAGAGGACTGGCGGACTGATTCGAAAGCGCGCATAGAAAAGGGGACGGTCTTCCGTCCCCTTTTTTTTAGGGGGTTCGATG
>JBAZOJ010000157.1:0-8999 GCA_041648755.1 Candidatus Brocadiia bacterium | reverse complement strand
AGTGAGGTTGCAGTAGTCGGCCAACTCGGGCACCGCGCCGTATAGCTCGCCAGGGGAAAAGGCGGGGATGACCGCGCCAGTGCGGTAGTCAAGGCGGGATGCGATGGTTCCGCCGGTTCCCAGCAGGGTCACAAGCGGCTTGTTGGGCGATACGGGGAACTGCTTCTCGGGAATCTTGTATTTGCCTTCCTTGAAGCCGATTTCCTTCATATCGAGGATATTGTCAACCGCGACTCCGGTGTTGTAGCCGGTGCGGATCTTGATGACGACATAGCCGTCGGGCGACTGCTCGGCGCGCGGGAGGATAATGCCCACGAACTTGCCGGTGGTAGCGGTGATTTCGACGTCGCTCCACGTCTTTACGCCGAACTTCTTCAGTACCGCGATAGTCCTTGCCTTGTAACCCTTGTACAACTCCTTGTCGGACGGAGTCGGGGCTGGTGGGGCTGCTGGCAGCGCGGGTGCTTTGTTATCCATCTGGGTCCCTTCAAAGGCGACGCAAAACGAAAGGGAGATTCTACCGGCAGTTGGGTTTGCGGCAAACAAACGCGCGCGGGAAGGTAACGGATCGAGCCTCCGTTGCTGGAAAGCGAAAAAAAACGCTGATGTGCGAGTTCAGGGGGGATAATTACATGAAGTCACCAACGAAAAGGAGCCCTGATGCGCAAGAAGCTCGGCCCGACCTCCTACATGTTCCCCATGCCCTGCGTGCTCGTTTCAAGCGGCAAAACCCTGAAGGAAGCCAACTTCGCCACTATCGCCTACACCGGTGTGGTCAACGGACAGCCTCCCATGGTGTACGCCTCGCTGCGGCCCAGCAGGCTCACTCATTCTCTTGTCAAATCCAGCGGGGCCTTTGGCCTGTGCATACCTACGCTGGAACTGCTGGCCGTTACCGACGCCGCCGGAATCGTATCCGGCCGCGAGGTCAATAAGTTCGAGAAGTTTGGCCTGACTCCATTCCTCGGCGAAAAAACGGGCGTCGCGATGATTCGTGAATGCCCTGTATGTCTTGAATGCAAGGTGGTCAACTCCGTTGACCTGCCCACGCATACGGTGTTCATCGGCGAGGTAAAGGAAACCTACGTCATCGCGGGGCTACTGGATGCCGATGACCGTATCCGCTTTGAGGTCGCCCGGTTCTTCGGTTACGGAGCATCCGCCTATTGGGCTGTCGGGGAAAAGGTCGCCGAACACGGCTTCAGCAAGGATATTTCCGGCTGACACTTGCCCTAATCGCGGATCTCGAAAATCTCGCCCAGCGGCTTCTTTGGCGCCTGCTTGATGTCGCCGTCGGGCTTCCCGAGCGAGACAAGGGCGACTAATTTCCACGGAGGTTCAACTCCCAGCACGGCCTCGATGCCCTTGCGTGCCACTATCGGTCCGGACAGCCAGCACGTGCCGTAGTCCAGTGCAGTGGCCGCAAGCAGCATATTCTGGATCGCTGCGCCCATCGCCTGGTAGTCGGGGCGGCCGCGCTTCTCGTTCACCTGCTCCGGGTCCATTTCCATCTGCTGCAGCACGGGGGTGATCGTGCTGATGTATGGCTTCATCAGGCAGGCCACGACAACCGGCGCGTCGCGGAAGAAAGTCGAATACCAGCGCACCTGCCGGACTATGTCCGACTTGGAATCCACTTTCGCAAACAGCCGGTCCAGTTCAGCCTCCACCTCCGAGGCCATCTTTGATTTCAAGCCGTCGTTTGACACGACGATGAATTTCCACATCTGGTCATTATGAGGGCTCGGGGCCTGGCCTGCCGCCTCGATGCACTTTCTGATTACGTCCGGGGGAACTGGCTCGCACTGGTACTTGCGCTTGCTGCCGCGCGCGGCGATTGCTTCGAACAACTCCATAGGACCTCCTTTATGGCTACTGACCAAATTATAGCACGGTCGGGCGCTTCCTTTGGAACGCGACAGCGAAAAAACAGACAAATCAAGAGTATGGGGGGTCTTTGATTATGAATCCGGAGGACGAATGCATTCGGACCAACTGGCGCCTGAACTTGCCAAGGGTAACCCGCAGGCCTTTGAAAAGCTGTACGACCTGTTTGCAGCCCGCCTCTACGCGTACTGCCTCGGTCAACTGAGGAACACCGCGGATGCGGAGGACGCTGTGCAGAACACCATGGTCCGGTTTGTCCGGTACCGTGAGAAGTTCCGCGCCGTCACCAGCCTCGATGCGTACGTGTTTGTCTGCGCGCGGAACGAGGTGAACAGGCTGCGCTCCCGCAGAAAGCCCGGCCCAACCGTTCCTGCCGATGAGGTGCAACTTGTCGCAAGGGAGATCTCAGGGGATGAGGACCGGTCGGACGAGGAACGCGCCTTGCTCAATCGCGCGCTGCTTCTTCTGCCGCCCGATCAGCTCGAAGTGATCTCGCTCAAGGTATGGTCGGGCCTGACATTTGTCGAAATCGCGACCGTTCTGGAAATTCCGTCAAATACAGCCGCGAGCCGCTACCGCTATGCGGTGGAAAAGCTCCGCGGGATAATGGAGGGTGATAATGAACTCGAAAGATCCGGAAAAACTGCTGCAGAAGTACCCGCCAGCCAAGCCGTCTGACGACAAGGCTCTGCGCGCGAAGGCCCTGAATGCGGCGAATGCCGAATTGAAGAAGCCCCGCTTCCTGTCATACAGCAAGCGTACTTACGCCATTTCTGCCCTTGCCGCAGTGCTTGTCCTGGCTTTGGCGGCGGCTATGGCGCTGCCCAGTATGTTCGAATCGCGGGGCGCTGCCCCGGCAGGCGGGGCAGAGCATCAATCTGTCCTCGTCAGCCCGGAAATGCTGATCCCCTACAAGACAGCTATCGTCTATCCTTCGCAGTGGCCTGCCGGTGACGCAGTAGGTGCTCTTGGTCTTGGAGCCGGAAGTCCAACGGGGGGATATGTTGGCACGAAGATGAGAAGGCTTGCCGAAGAGTCAAAGCGGGTCGCCGACCGGGCCGCCCAGAATCCGGGCCCTCGGCCAGCGATGACGCTTGTTCCCGGAACGAATCTTCCATTGTCGGTTGTCCCCGACAATGAAGAGGAAGTCCCTGCTGAGACGGAGCCCCAGCCTGCAATCATCGAGAACCCTTTCGTATCCGTAGGCAAGGAGCCTCTCTCCACCTTCTCCATAGACGTTGACACAGCCTCTTACACGCTGGTGCGCCGCTCCCTGCGCGAGGGCGTAAAGCCCCAGCCGGGCGATGTGCGCATCGAGGAGATGATCAACTACTTCCGCTACGACTATCCCAACCCCACAGGCGATGATCCGTTCTCGCTGACCTGCGAGTCCGGGCCCTGCCCGTGGAACGAGGCGCACCGCCTTATCCTCGTCGGCCTGAAGGGCCGCGACGTGGACCTTGACAAAGCCCCTGCGAGCAATCTTGTGTTCCTGCTCGATGTATCGGGCTCGATGTCCGACGCGGACAAGCTCCCGCTCATCAAGGATGCCTTCAAGCTGCTCGTGCCGCAACTGCGCGACAAAGACCGCGTTGCCATCGTGGTGTACGCGGGCGCGGCCGGTGTCGTGCTGCCGTCAACCATGGGCAGCGACAAGAAGACGATCCTCGAAGCTGTTGACAAGCTGTCCTCGGGTGGTTCCACCGCCGGAGCCGAAGGCCTGCTGCTGGCCTACAAGGTCGCCAGCGAGAACTTCATCAAGGGCGGAAACAACCGCATCATCCTGGGCACGGACGGCGATTTCAATGTCGGGATTTCCAGCGACGATGAACTTGTGAAGCTCATCGAAGCCAAGCGCGCCGAAGGCATCTTCCTGAGCATCGTCGGCGTGGGCGCTGGCAATTACAAGGATCAGAAGATGGAGCAGATCGCCGATCACGGCAATGGTATCTACGCCTACCTCGACAGCCTCGATGAGGCTCGTAGAGTCCTTGTTACGCAGATGGCGGGCACCGTGTTCACCATCGCCAAGGACGTCAAACTGCAGCTTGAGTTCAATCCCCGTCGGGTGGCGCAATACCGGCTGATCGGCTACGAAAACCGCATGCTCGCAGCCGAGGATTTCGCCAACGACGCCAAGGACGCTGGCGAACTGGGCTCGGGGCACATGGTAACCGCCTTGTACGAGATAATTCCGTCGGCCGGCAACGAGCCGCCCGCCGAATACGTGAAGCCCAAGGACGGCGCGGATTTCGGCCCGGTCGAGTTGATGGAGGTCAATCTCCGTTACAAGCTGCCCGCCGCTGACAAAAGCACGCTGATGACCGAGCCTGCCCAGATGAGAGACCTCTCGATCGAGGAGACCTCTGACAACTTCCGCTTTGCCTCCGCGGTCGCCGCTTTCGGCCTGCTCCTGCGCAATTCCGCATACAAGGGCACTGCCACAACCGACCTTGTCAACGCGCTTTCACGCAGTGCGCTCGGCGCCGATGGCGAGGGCTACCGCGCGGAGTTCCTTGACCTTGTCCGCATTTTCTCAGCGCTGAAATAGCCATTGGTTGGAGGAGGGGAAGGCCGTCCCACCGGGACGGCCTTTTTCGTCAAAGGGGATGCTCCCCCGCAGATGTGTAAGCGATGTCCTGATACAAATGTGTAAGCGATGTGGTGATACACAACGCACGTGAAGCTCTGAAAGCGGCCTGCAAGGCTGATGAATGGGAGTCTGGCATTTCTTTTCCTGTTGCGCTGTAACATTGGCTCTCCGATGGCGTTCAGAGAGAATGATCTTCGAGAGTAACATGAGAAGGCTCGTGGCCATCGTCGCTCTGGCTCTGTCCGCAGGGTTGTGTGCCTGCTCGCTGCATCCCGGCGAATCGACCCCTGTTCAGATCGAGCTTATCAGCAACCCGCCGTTCCCTCTTATCCGCATGGAACCGGGCAGTTTCCTGATGGGTTCAGACACGGGCGGCCCTGGGGAGAAGCCCGTCCATCGGGTGACTATCGGGCACGCGTTTTATATGGGCGCGACCGAGGTCACGCAGGCGCAGTACAAAGCTGTGATGAACGCCAATCCAAGTCAACACAAGGGCGACGACCTGCCCGTCGAGTTCGTGTCCCATGGCGATGCGAGGAACTTCTGCAGGGAACTGACAGATTCCGAACTTGCAGCCGGGCGACTGCCTTCGGGACTTGTGTACCGTCTCCCCACCGAGGCTGAATGGGAGTACGCCTGCCGGGCGGGCAGTGCATCTGACTATTGCTTCGGAGATGATGTAAGACTCTCTGGCGACTATGCCTGGTTTGAGGGCAACGCCGGAGACGCTCCCCATGCGGTTGGGACGAAGAAGCCCAACTCGTGGGGATTGTACGATATGTATGGAAATGTGTCGGAGTGGTGCGAGGATACGTACGAGCCCGATGGGCGTCAATCGTGGCGTGAGGCGCGAGCTATCGCTGACAAGCGCGTTTCGCCGACGACTGACTGGAATTACCTGATGACGCTTGATCTGCAAAGTGTGCGGGGAGGGGATTGGAGTTGCACAGCCAAGGCGTGTCGTTCCGCATCGCGCGGTCGTCAACACACGTCCACTGGATGGGCTTACCCATCCGGAGTCGGGCTCCGCGTGGTGGCCGGACTGCCAATCCCTCAGGAGAAACCATCAGGTCTTTTCTCCAACAGTCTCCCACCAAGCCGCCAGAAGTAAGCGGCTCGGCGGGCCTCAGCCGGGATGGCCCGCCCTGCCCATTGTCGAGTCGGCAATGTGTAAACGATGTCCTGATACGGATGTGTCAGGGATGTGGTGATACACAGTTTTCGGTCCGCCCCAGTGGAATCCGCTTTCGTGGGCCTGTTCGTGTCTTTCGTGGTAGAAGGCCTTCTCCGGTTCTTCTGCCTTGGCAATGATCCCGTTCGTGGGTCTCGTGGCGAGTCGCGTTGCCCCTTCTCTCCGCGTCTCCGCGTGAAAGAGGTTGCCTTTCCGACCTTTGGCCTCGCAATTCCAGGTTCTTCTCTTCTTGGCGTTCTTGGCGCCATGTCGGTTAATCCGTCCCTTCCGCGTCCTTCGCTTAAGTCGCCTTCGGTTTTCTCACGGTTTCGACATTATCTCATACCGATAGTACACCTCCAGGCACAGTGTCGCCATCGCAGTAGCGTACACGCGTCCACCCATATTGCAGAAGTGCGTGTTGGGGGAAGGATCCCACGAGCCGTTCAAGTCGCCAGGAGTCATGTTCTGGTGCTGCACCAGCATGTCGCGCATCTTGACGTTCCACTTCTTCCACGGGTCGCCTTCAACCTGGAAGAGCACCATGGAACCGAAGTACCAGTAGTAAAAGAACGGGGCGCCGATTCCGGGCTGATCCCACTCGGGCAGGTTCTCCATCAGGATGATCGTGCCGTTCTTGATGAGCTTGTCATCGCGTGACACTCCCATATACAGGCGGCAGAGCATTCCGCACGCCGTCATCGAGTATCGTTGATAAGGTTGCTCGGTGGCTGCCTTGATTGGACGGGCCGTGTAGCCGACTTCGCCCGAATTGGGCTCGGTAACCTCGTCGAGGAAGTTTTTGACCCCCGCCCACGAGCCAGCAGGGACATCGAATCCCGCCACTTTGGCCGCCTTCATAGCCATGACGCACCAGCTTGTGACCGAGACATCGTTGTCGTTGTCCTTGGGCCAATAGCGCCACGCTTTGTAGTCGTTCTGCACGCTGATCATGTAGTCCAGCGCCTTCTTCGCGATGGCTTGCGTGCGGGGCACTGGAGCCATGGCGACCTCTTCAAGCAGCGCGAGCGTGGGAATCGCATGGTTGTACATCGTAGTACGCGGGGCAAAGTTGCCCTTGGCATCCTGCTGAGACGCAAGCCAGTCGATGGCTTTCTTGACCACACGGCGAAATTTGCCGCTGCGTTCCGTGTGCCCGGCGCCCGCGAAAGCCAGCAATGCAAGGCCTGTGATGCCGGGATCGTAGTCGCCATTGCCGCCCCACTTCTTTGTATCCCAATGGCCATCGGCTTCCTGGTGATCCGCGAGCCACTTCAGGCCAAGATCCACGGAGCTCTCTGAGGCCGGGGTTCCACCAGATTTCACTGTTTTGTGGGCTTTCTTGCCGCCTGTATGTTGGCTATGTGCTCCTGCGGGGCCTCCCCCGAGGCCGAGAGCACCAATTGTGTCGTCCGACGATGGACTCCCTTCGCTCGTCGGCGGCCCGACAACGTTACCGTCCTCGGTGCAAACGACTACGAAACTGGTGTATGGCGAGGAAATCGAGCAGCGAAGCGAAATCGCTATCACCTCGTCCACAAGCTCTTTCGATGAGCCGAACATCTCGATGCGATCCAGCGATTCACTCATCTTCAGTGCGGCCCAGACCTTGGGCAGGAAAGCACAATCGTTGCTCTCGCTGACGGTGCTGACTTCCACAGGCGAGAACCAGTTACCCGAAGTAGCGATGCCTTGGAGGGTAAGGGAGAATTTGCTTTCGTCTCTGACCCGTCCGCACAAGACCAACGGCTCTCCTTTGTACAGCCGGGCCTGCTTGCGTGGGAAGCAATCGTAGACCGTGTCCTTGGGGAATGACAGGCCGAAATCGGTGACGGCAGTGTTTTCAAAGCGGAGCGCCATCTTCGCAAGGGCTGCAGGGATCTCGCTTGCTGTCATAATGGTGCTTATTGATGCCCCGCTGTTTTCCGCCAGGCAGCGCATCAGGGGCATGTCTGCGCCATTTCCGATCGCGAAAGTATATATTGGGATGTCGAACCCGACTTCCTTGGTTATCCGTTTGTAGAATGCTGCCGCCCGATCCACATTGTCTCCGCCATCGGAGATCAGCAGCATGGACGGCCTGAAATTCGAAGCCGTATGAAGCTTCTTCAGCGAATCAATAACTGGCTGCAGGAATCGGGTACCATTGGCGGCCCTGTATTGCCGCAGAAACGCCGCTGCTGCCTCCTTGCCGTTCTTGTCCGCCTTGAAGGGATCAGGCGCGGCGTAGTAGCAGGCTGTGTCAAAAAGAACCAGGTTGAATATGTCGGTGTCGCGTAGCCTGTCAATGAACTTGAGTGTTGACTCACAGGCAACATCGTACTTCTCGCCCGCCATCGAACCCGATTTGTCGAGCAGTATGACCACTGAGCGGGGGTCATCGAAGGTAGGGATATCCGGGGGCAGACAAATAAGGCTGAAGAAAGGATCCTCGCTTTCGCAATCACGCAGGACGATCACGGGTTTTCCGGGCAGAAGCTCCAGTTGCCAACGGAGTGCAATATCGCCGGAGTTCTGCGGCGCACCGCTGAATTCGAACCGCGCTTTTTTGCCTTCCACCGCTCCACTCAGCGAATGCGTTTTCGATTCCACGCTGAGAATGGGTACCGTGCATGCCATCTCAAGCTTACTGTGGACTGTTGACCAGATGGGGTCCTGCTTGTCGGTGATTCCAAGAGCGAATTCGAAATAGCCGTCTGCGTAGTCTGCCTGCTTGACAAAGCAGACCTTGAAAGTGAACGTGCTGCCCGCCTTCACAGGTGTCAGTTCGATGTGCAGGCCGTCTCCCCCCTCCGAGGCGAGCGCGGCATCCTCTCCTGCTGCCTTCGCGGCGTCGAACACCTTCTGCGCTTCTTCGCGTTTCATCAACGTGCTTCTGAAGTGCTTGCCGTTCACGATTGCCGAGAATGAAGTGATATGGGAGTCCCTTGGAACGGCGACAGTTACCGTGCAAGGGCAGTCCCTGTCGCTGGGGTTGAAGACTGTCTGCTCGATGGTGGTCTGCACGAGGTTGTTGACGATCTCGATGGAGATAGCGGTATCCCGCACGGTGAACGCAACGCCCTCCGTTGATGTGTTGTACACCGGAAGGGCAAGTGTGGCCGGGCAGAACGCAAAAGCAATCGCGACCGCGAACGTCGCCGACAGAATCCGACTTCTCATGGGATCCTCCTCATTAATGCTATATTCGCTCAACTCCCGAGTTGGTTCACTTATTTTCGGTATGGAGCAAGTGGCAAATCCTGCGATAGGGGTACCCCGGCTAAGCGCTATCGCAGAGATACTGGTTATCTATGTTGGGTCTAAGGGGAGGGTTCCGGGCCATGCCATGGCCGACCCGGCAGGGCG
>JBAZOJ010000156.1:0-9036 GCA_041648755.1 Candidatus Brocadiia bacterium | reverse complement strand
CGATGCCGCCGCGGGCAGCGATGGAATCGTCTCGATAGTCTTCAGTCGCGAAGACCCGGTAGGGCTCGTGTACTTGGAAGACGACTTCTCGGCAAAGACCGACGGGGACACCGGGGGCACCTTTGCACTCGGCAACTCCGGTACGCGCTGTAGTGTCGCGCGCAATGGCTCAGATGTCTACATTTCGTACTTCGATGTCGCAGACGCTTCCCTGAAGGTCGCCCACAGCATTCCTGGAGGCTGGGATGTCCAGACCATTGACAATAGCGAGGGCGCAGGCTTCTTCAACGCAATTGCGATTCCCGCTTACAACGAATCGCCGGTGGTTGTTTTTGCACGCTCCGGCGGAACCAAAGGGCTGTTCTTCGCTACGTGCGATGGCGAAATGTGGAACACGGAGACGATTGTTCCGCAATTTGCCGGGTTCTTCTGCTCGATCGCGCTGGACAAGGGCGGAGTTCCTTTCGTCGCCTATCAGTCCCTTGATGCTCCGGGCGCGTCCAGCCTGCACTGCATCCGGTACAATGGAGAAGGATGGCTCGACGAGTTGGTCGATAACCAGGGAGACACCGGCTACTACACGTCAATCGTCCTCGATAGCGCGGGCTATGCGCACATCAGCTACAGCGACCGCGTCAACCTTCTCTATGCAAAGCAGACTGCGACGGGATGGGAGAAGAGCATCCTTGTCCAGGGCGGAGTGGATGGCTCCACTGACATAACGCTGATCTCCGGCAAACCGGCCATCGCGTTTATTCACTCCGGGAAGCCCGGATACATCGACGCTACCGGCACTGCCACTGACGGCGGCGATGGCGACGGCGGCGGGACTGTTACCCCGACATCCGGTGGCGGCGGCGGGTGCTTTATAGCGACCGCAGCCTTCGGGACAATGGCCTCCGATGCGGTTGGGCGTCTTACTAATTCAAGAGATGAGACAGTCACTGCTTCCGAAAGCGGAATCCAGCTTGTGAACTTGTACTACGCGGTCTCCCCGGCAGCCGCTGTGGCCCTGGCAAAGAGCGAGTCTGCACGAAAACTGATGGCTTTGCTGTTACCTTAACCTGATTCTGTCGTTATAAAGGGGGCCTCCGGGCCCCCTTTTTTGTTGAACGGCGTTAGTAGGGGCTATAATCTCTGCCTCTCGCTCGAAAGAAGCAATGGCCAAGACTGTGCTGAAACCACTTGTTCCGGGCCGCAAAGGGCCGGTGATGACTCGGATGGACTTCCTCAAACTGGGAGTCCTGCTGGCCTTTGGAGCTGGCATCCGCATCGCCCTGATGTCCCATCCCGGATATGTCTACGACTTCGATTACTTCTTCCGTCCTTGGGCGAGGGACCTGCAACTCGTTCCTTTCGACCAGTTCTATCATCAGCAGACTGTCCAAGTTGACTATCCGCCGTTGTATCTCTACGTGCTCTATGTGGTCGGGTGGGTTGGCAAGCTGCTTGGAGTCAATTTTGGCACGCCTTTAGTCTACGACGATGTTGCCACAGGCTTGGGTGCCCGCTTCCTCCTCAAGACCCCGGCGCTATTCGCCGATCTTGGCCTTGGCGTCCTTACATACTTCATCGCCCGGCGCTGGTTCCCCAAGTTCAACCCCCTCCTTGCTGCAGCTCTTGTAGTCTTCAACCCGGTGCTTCTCTACGACGGAGCCGTGTGGGGTCAAGTTGACTCAATTGTCGCCTTGTTTGCCGTCGCAGTTGCCGTGCTGCTGGCTTCCGACAGACTTGTGTGGGCTTCACTGGTTTACACGCTCTCCATAACGTTCAAGCCGCAGATGATCTTTATGATGCCCGTGATTGCGGCAGTGCTCCTGCTGTCACTTCTCGACAGGCGGAAGTGGCTTCAGATGGCCTTGATTCCGCCGGTAGTCGTGGTGTCGTTTACTATGGCCGTAGCTCCCTTCGCGGGGACTTGGAACCCTTGGCTGTGCGGCAAGTGGTTCACGAACCTCTTGGCAGAGATGGAGGGCAAATACCAGAGCCTCTCCATGAACATGTGGAATTTTTGGAAGGCGCTCGGTGATGCGCTTCAACCTGATGTCCCTAAGGACACTGCGTCAATCATTTCAGGCCTTCCTGCCGGAGCCGATGCCCATATGCCGAGCTTCCACACGGTCGGGCTGATCCTGATAGCACTCCTGTCGGTCTTCGTGTTCCTGATGATCCTGAAGCGAAGGGACTTTGGCACCATTTTCCTTGGCAGCGCGGTGATGTTCCTCGGAGTCTCTTTGCTGGGTACGCGTATGCATGAGAGATATCCACTGCCTGCGGTGATCCTTCTGGGCTTCGCCGCGCTTTCGTTTGCTCCTATGTGGTTCCCGTTTGCCATGACTTCGTTGCTGAACCTCGTGAACATGCACGCAGTCTTGACTGGCTTTTTGTTCTTAGTCTTCAAGCCGCTGGCGGAAGGCGGGTACGGATACGAGCCCAATCGTTTTCTCTGCGATTTGAGCAATAGCAAGGGAGTTGTCGCGCTCTCCATCGTCTTTTTCTACAGTTCTTTCTTCCTCATGTCTGCCTACCTCTTCATGGTTTCCTTCCGCAAGATTGGTGACAGCACTGATCCGGAAGAACCTGAAGGCAAGCTTGAGCAAAGGGATACCCCGGGAATGAAACGTGTCTTTTCGGCGATCCTGGCGAAGATCCCGGACGTTACCGCTATCTCGGATACCGCCTTCTTCCAGAGGATTCTGAGGTTCATCGGCCCTCGTGCGCCTGTGACCAAATTTGTACGCGCCGATGTGCTGATCCTCCTGTTCTTCCTTTTCGTTGGTGGTGCGATCTACTTCTTCAACTATTGGAACCCGCCCTACCTGTACTTCGACGAGGAGTACTTTGCCAAGACTGACCGCCAAATCGCGCAACTCGAATCCCTGTATCCTATCGTAGGCTATCCGTGGGAGACCACGCACCCGCACATGGGGAAGCTGCTGCAGGCTTCGTTCATCAAGATGTTCGGCTTCCAGCCTTGGTCGTACCGAATTCCGAACCTGCTGTTCGGCGTTCTCACGATCCTGTTCCTGTACATGCTGGCTCGCGATATCTTCAAGAGCCGGAGGATGGGCTTCTTCTCAGCCTTCTTCTTCATGCTTTGCGGACTCGGGTTCGCACAGTCGCGATTATGCACGATCGACGCACCGTCGGTCTTCTTTATGGTCCTGGCGTTCTTCTGCTTCTATAAGTACTTCGGGAAGCTGTGGCCGGCCTTGCCCGCCTTGACATGCACTGCAGTTGCGATCGGGTTGGCAATCTCTTCGAAATGGACATCCGTATTCGCGATGGGGATGCTCATTACTCTCATGTTTGTCCGGGAAGGTTGGGATCTGCTGGCTAAGCTGAACGAACGCCATCGCGCCAAAGTCGCGGCAGCGGATGCTGCTGCGGTCGCTGCTGCGACCGCGCTTGCTGAACCACATGTCGAACCCTTGGCGATCCCAGAAGGGGGAGTCATTCCACCCGAATCCGAACCGGTTCCGGCGCCGACCCCGGTTCCTATTTTCCCGTCTCTGTCGTCCTCGATCTGGCGTTTTCTGGCCGGGATGTCGGGCCTGCTGATCTTCCTGGTTCTCGTCCCTCTGTGCATCTACGCATTCTCCTTTGTGCGCCTCATCGACATGGACCAGTCGGGTCTCGCGAAAATGAATGTCTACAAGTCCAAGTACGACAAATCAACTGCCGGAAAGGCACTATGGTTGGCGCTCAGCGAGTTCGGTGAGCCTGTGGAGTATGATCGCCCTGCCACTGGCGACCCCGACGAAGACAAGGGCCGCAAGGTAACGGTCGTATCGTATTCCGCGAAGACTCTGAAAGGCGTCTTCGTCCTGGCGCTGGAGAAATCCCGTGACATGTACGAGTACCATTCGGGAGTCGGAACCGACCAATACTACACGCCCCATCCTTACGAGTCCCGATGGTATCACTGGCCGCTCCTGCTGAAAATCATCTGGTATGACTCGTTCTCGACCGACTACTACGACACCAAACAGGTGGCGGGGGTAGTCGCCATTGGAAACCCGCTGCTTTTCTGGTTCGGCCTCCCTTGCGTGATTTTCCTCTTGTGGGGCATCTTCGAGGAATTGAGCTGGGGCCTGGTTTTCGTGGCCGCCGGATTTGTTTTCCTCTACTTGCCCTGGGTCATCTCGCCGAGGAAAGTCACGTTCCTCTATCATTATCTCCCCGCGCAGCCCTTTATGGCGATGGCCGTGGCTTACACGATGGAGGATTTCTGGCACGACAAACTCACTCGGCTGTTCACCATTCTCTTCGTGGTGGCGGTCGTGATTGTCTTCTTCTACTTCTACCCCTTGCTCAACTTCCTGCCCCTGAGTGAGTCTGCCTTCAAGGCACGGCTGTGGAATTCGGCCTGGGGAGTCGGCTACTAGCCTTTTGACTTGCCCCTGCGACAACTGCGAGTACAATCATCTTCGCGTAACTCAAATACTATCAAGAAGTTAGAAAATGTCAGTGCCCTTTTCTCCAATTCCGGACATACTCGAAGACCTCCGTCAGGGTCGTATGATCGTGTTAGTAGACGATCCCGACCGCGAGAACGAAGGCGACATCACCATCGCTGCGGAAAAAGTGACCCCGGAAATAATCAACTTCATGATCAAGCACGCCAGGGGACTCGTCTGTCTTGCCCTGGATGGTGAGACTGTCGACAAACTGAAGCTTCATCAGATGGTTGACGAAAACCACAGTCGTTTTGGCACCGCCTTCACCGTCTCGATAGAGGCTCGCACGGGCGTTTCCACGGGGATCAGCCCCGCGGACAGGGCCCGCACGATTGAAGCGGCCGTTAACGCTGACGCAAAACCTGACGACATCGTGAGCCCGGGACATATTTTTCCGCTTCGCGCTCGCGAAGGCGGGGTGTTGGTACGCGCGGGCCAGACCGAAGGCAGCGTTGACCTTTGCAGGCTTGCCGGGCTGAAATCTGCCGCAGTAATTTGCGAGGTAATCGGAGACGACGGCGAGATGATGCGCGTCCCGCAGTTGATGGAGTTCTGCGAAGCTCACGGGATACGAATCGCCACGATTTCGGATCTTATCGAGTATCGCCGGAAGACCGAGCGGCTGGTGTCACGAGTCGAGCACATCAAGCTCCCCACCGACTTCGGCATCTTCGACCTGTTTCTGTACAAGAGCTCTGTCGACCCCAATCTCCATCTTGCCCTCACGATGGGCGGAATAGGTACACCCGATTGGCAAGCCAAGAGCGAAGGTCCGGCTCCGCTCGTGCGCGTGCACAGCGAATGCCTTACAGGCGATGTTTTTGGAAGTCTTCGATGCGATTGCGGTGCTCAGCTTCAGACGGCAATGGGGATGATAGCTGAAGAGGGTGCAGGAGTCATTCTGTACATGCGCCAGGAGGGCAGGGGAATTGGCCTTGAAGGCAAACTGCACGCGTATCGTCTGCAGGAGCAAGGCTACGACACCGTTGAGGCCAACCTGCGGCTGGGCTACAAGGCAGACCAGCGAGACTATGGAATCGGAGCCCAGATACTTGTCGACCTCGGGTTGACGAGAATGCGACTGATCACGAATAACCCGCGAAAGCTCGTCGGACTCAGTTCATACGGGCTATCGATTGAGGACAGAATTCCCATCGAAATTCCCCCTTCGGGGTATAATTTCAGGTACTTGAGCACCAAGAAGGAAAAGCTTGGCCACATCTTCAACATACTGTAGGAGTGTGAAATGGCAAAGACCTTTCAGGGCAACCTCGTAGTCCCCAAGGGCGCTAAATTCGCGCTGGTGGTGAGTCGATTCAACGACTTCATCACGTCCCGCCTTCTTGATGGTGCGCTTGACGCTTTGCATCGCCATGGCGCCGACGACAGCAACATCCACATTTTCCGGGTCCCCGGCGCGTACGAGATACCGGTAGTTGCCAAGAAGCTCGCTGCTCTTGACTATGACGCTGTCATCTGCATCGGGGCCGTGATCAGGGGCGATACTCCGCACTTCGAGTACATCGCTGCTGAAGTCGCCAAGGGTGTGGCGCACGTTGGGCTCGAATGCAGTAAACCGGTTGTGTTTGGTGTGCTGACCACGGAGAATGTGGAGCAGGCCATTGAGCGCGCCGGAACGAAGTCCGGAAACAAGGGTTTTGAAGCCGCGATTACGGCAATAGAGATGATAGACCTCTTCGGCCAGATTCGCTGATTTGGAGCAAAACGTGCCCAACAAGAGTTCACATGGCGCTCTGATGCGCTCGCGAGCGAGAGAAGCTGTTTTGCAGTACCTCTTTACGCTCGAGTTTCACAAGTCGCCCTCCTTTGACTTCCAGCAGTTCATTCAGGACTACCCCCTTCTCGCCTCCGAGCCCGATGCTGGTGATGAAGATGACACAGGCGAACTGAGTTCCAACGCACGTGCATTTGCCATTGAGTTGTATGACGGCGTCCGAGCCAACCAAGCTCGAATAGACGGCATTATCTCAGCCAATACAGAGAATTGGAGCATCAGCCGAATGGCGCTGGTCGACAGGAACGTCATCCGGATCGCAGCCTATGAGATGCTCTGCCGCACTGACATACCTCACCGGGTGGCCATCAACGAGGCAATCAACATGGCCAAGAAGTTCGGCGGCGAACGCTCAGGCGCGTTTGTAAACAGCGTTCTCGACAAGATTCGGGGCGGGATCGATAAGGACGCTGAATGACGCTCGATTGGCGCGGAGTACTTGCCGGACTTCCGGGGGACGGTCGGGTGGATGCACATGTGCACACGGCGAGTTCCGATGGCACGGATGCAGTTGCCGATGTTGTTGTTAAGGCGGTTGAGCGGGGACTGAGCGGGCTCGCCATCACAGATCATGACACGCTCGACGGTGCGAGAAGTGCCCTGAGCATGGATCTTCCAAGCCAATTTGTGATTATCCCCGGCGTCGAACTTACGGCTTACTGGGATTTGCAGGAAGTCCATATCCTCGGCTACGGGGTTGATGCTGAATCCGAGCAACTGAATGAATACATGGGCGTATTCACGGGCGTAAGGCGCGAGAGAGCCCACAAGATAGTGACTCGTTTGTCGGTAAGTGGAGTCCCCATCGAGTGGGACTCGCTGGACAGCAAATACACCGGTTCAGCGATCGGTCGTCCCCACATAGCACGCGAACTGGTCTCATGCGGGCACTGTGCGAACGTGTACGAGGCTTTTCACAAATACCTGCACAACGGAAGCGAGTTCGATGAACCCAAGTACAGATTGACGGTCGCAAGCGCGGTTGAGATGATCCATGCATCCGGCGGAAAGGCCGTACTTGCGCATCCCGGGATGATGCACATCGACTCGATCATCACTCCTATTGTCAATCAGGGCATTGACGGGCTGGAAACGGGCTATCCATTCCATCATTTGATGCAGGAACGCTGGCTGGAGCGATATGCCGCCAAGCGCAAGCTATGCATTACTGGCGGCTCGGACTTCCATGGTTCCAACAGGCCAAACATCAAGATCGGAGCACGTTCTACAACAGTAGAGCAGTTCCGCAAACTGCTGGCGAGGTGACGGATGTTCTTCAAAAAGCTGCTCGCACCTTTGGAGAAGTTGAGGCAGGGCCTTGCGAAAACCCGGGACAAGCTCTCCCGTGCGCTGCTAAGCGTTCTCTCGATCGGCCGCAAAATCGATGACGACCTTCTTGATGAGCTCGAAGAACTTCTGATTTCGGCGGACCTTGGGGTCGAGATCTCCGCGATGCTTGTGGAGCGGCTGAAACAAGCCTACAAGATGCGTGAAGTGGGCAAGCCTGAAGAGATCGTGGATTTCCTCAAGGCCGAAATGATCTCCATCCTCGACGATCCTGATCGCGATGTGCGGATGGCCGAGAAAGGCCTGACTGTCATTCTTGTAGTCGGCGTGAACGGCTCGGGGAAGACGACAACCGTGGCTAAGATGGCGCGCATGTTCACTTCGCAGGGGCAGAAGGTGATGCTCGCGGCTTGCGATACTTTCAGGGCGGCAGCTTCCGAGCAGTTGGCAATCTGGGGAGAACGCGTGGGTTGCCCTGTCATACGGCACGAAGAAGGGGCCGACCCGGCTGCTGTGGCGTACGACGCCTGCGAGGCCGCATTGGCCAGAGGCTTTGATGTCCTGATAGTCGATACAGCGGGAAGGCTTCATACGAAGACCAACCTGATGAAGGAAATGGAAAAGATAGCCCGCGTTGTTGCGAAGAAGGTTCCGGGCGCGCCACACGAGACTTTGCTTGTCCTTGATGGAACCACAGGCCAGAATGCACTGTCTCAAGTGAGGACTTTCAATTCCTCGATTCCGCTGACAGGACTTGCCATCACCAAACTCGATGGCACTGCCAAGGGCGGAATCGCTTTGGCGATAAGATCCGAGATCAAGGTCCCTCTGAAGTTCATCGGTATCGGCGAGCAGATGGACGACATGCACCCGTTCGAGCCCAGAACTTTCGTGGAGGCCATTTTCTCGTAAGGCAGGCGATATGGAGTCGGCGAGGCAACTCGCTCTGAAACCCGCTGAGAATAACCTTGCCACTGCTTCCGTCACGATGAACTTCGTGTCGAAAGCCCGCATGGACAATCTGATTACCGCATACTTTCAAATTGAGGAGTCAGCAAGACCGCCGTTCGATGCTTTTCTCATCGGTCGCAAGGCATTGACGCCGAGAGACATCAGACTTCTCGCAAGCTATCCAAAAACGCGCTTTCTCCGCTGTTCCGGGTGTCCTGCCGAATTCGATGTTGCCACGGTTGAGCCCGGAAGACAGTTCGAATGTCCCAAATGCTATTCAATCATCACCGTACCGAATCCTGTCGCGAGCCTGGATCTCATCGAGGCCCGGCCCTACCTTGTGGAAAGCGCCGATTCCCCCTATTCGAGCAGCACTGTCCAGCAAGAGGACGACCCTGAAGACAACGCAATAACCGAAGACCTCGAGAAAGATGGCATCCGGCTGATCCGACAGATTGGCAGAGGCGGCATGGGTGTTGTCTATGCCGCAGAGGACGTTCATTTGAGGCGCAAGCTGGCTCTGAAGCTGATGCTTGCGGGCTC
>JBAZOJ010000155.1:0-9047 GCA_041648755.1 Candidatus Brocadiia bacterium | reverse complement strand
CATCGCCTGCGCGCACGGTGGGAAGAAACTCGATCTCTATCTCGCACTGGCCGGGACCTCCGACCTCGTGGTGGTGATAGTGGACGTCGAACCCGGCATCCTCTACGAGTTCGCAGACTTCGCCGCGCAGCCCCGCGAAACGGTCCATGGGCGGGGTATTGTGGTAGCCGCCCTGCCGAGACGGGAATTCGCCGTAGCCTTCACTGGAGTTGAGGAAGCGGTTCCAGTAGCCCTCGGCACAGTCAATCTGCAGCCCGCAACGTTGGACATCGTTCTCGTAGAGAACACGGTCAAAAACGTAGAACTCAAACTCAGGACCCCATTTTGAGGTGTCAGCAAATCCGAATTGCTGCATCGCGGCGTCAGCTTTCTTGGCGATTCCGCGAGGGTCGCGACAAAACGGCTCGCGTGAATCGGCCTCTGCCACCGTGCAAATTACGGAAAGTGTCGGCGTCTCGGCAAACGGGTCCACTACGGCCGTCCCGATGTCGGGAAGGAGGACCATATCCCCGGCTTCGGTTGTTTTGAACCCGGGCACACTGGAGCCGTCGAATGGCTCACCAAGCGTGAACAGCTCTTCGTTGACCTTGGGGGCCGGGATCGTCAGCGTATGCCAGTGCCCGAAGAGATCCACGAAGCGGAGCGCTACCATGTGGATCTTCTCGTCCCTTACCTTCTTGATGAGGTCTGCGGGTGTGTTCATATCACTCCTTGTTGGCAAAGACTCACCATTTTAGTTTGTAATTGCTTTTTGGACTGACGTCAACAAAATCAGGAGCTATGGGCATGCTGGAGAGCTTCACAGGTGTTCTGGTTCGCGACGCGGGAGCCATTGCTTTGCGTCGGTTCCGGAGCAGTCCAACTCGCACGAAGAGCGATGGAACGGTCGTGACCGATGCCGACCGGGAGATCGAGGACTACATCCGACAGGCTGTCGCCACTGAGTTTCCCAATTCAACGTTTATCGGCGAAGAAGGCGAGATAGAGGAAGGTTCCGGTCTGACGTGGTTTGTGGATCCGATCGACGGGACATCCATGTATTCCGTTGGCGGGCCGACCTGGTCAGTCGCCGTTACGGTCTTTGATGGGGACACTCCGCTTTGCTCGATTGTCCATTGTCCTCTGCTGGGTGAGACTTTTCACACATCCGGGCGCCTGCTGCTGCTGAACGGAGAGGCTGTCAGATCACGCCCGTTCGAAAGTTGCAGGGAGACTGTGCTCTATGCCCCGAGCAACTTTCACACGAACTACCTGATCAGCAGATACGCTGGGAAGACCCGCAATCTTGGCTCAGGCTGCATTCACCAGGCATACGTGTTCTCGGGAAGAGGTGATGCTGCCATCCTGCGCGGGCACGCCTGGGATATCGCGTCGGGACTCGCCTTCATTTCCGTTGCAGGAGGAGTTGCCCTGGACTTGTCTTCCAAGCCTTTCACAGTTGCGGATCTGCTCGCACTGGGAAAGAGAAAGACCGTGAGACCCGTGATTTTTGCGCCCACAGAGGGGGCCGCCAGTTTCTTCAGAGAGAGGATTTCCTACAGTGAACAGGCCTGAGATCCTGTACTCAGACTTGGTCAATTCACGCGGAAAAGCCGGCGAAATGGTGATCGACAGACTCAAAGTACACTGGGATCACCTCATCCTGTTTCGAGACGGGCGTCTGGCAATGTCGGGCGATCGACGTCACACTTCCGAGGAGCACCTCCCCCTGAGAATCCGGAACATCATCAGGGCTCTTTCGGCCAAGGACAATGGCAAGAGTGTGCTCGAATACGTTGTCGACAACAAGTGCATTCAGCGCTGTGTCCTCTCACTTGATTCTGTCCGCGGGCACCGGTCATATCTGGCCCTTGTTTCGCCTATCCAAGGTCCCGGCGAACACTCCCAATTGGCGCATGTCGTCATCATGGACATTACCGAGCCGATGGGACGCACAGTTCTGATTGACTGTTTTGCGAGTTTCGATATGGCAGCTCGGGCTTTCAGGAGCGCCTTGGACGCGCCTGTCAGCCCTGAATCCCTGTCGGTTGTTTCCGGGGCAACCAAGGAGTTGTCGGCTTCGATCCTCGAACTGCCCGGAGTTGAGGGCATCCTCACAAACGGAGTAATCACACCCCGATCCGCTGACGCGGAATTCAGTGCGTGGCGCAACGAGCCGGATCCTGTTACTCTTGCCAGAATAAGGAAAGTAGTCCTTGAAAAGAGCGCCCTCGACGGGCCACAAGTGGGAGCGATTCCCGGCTCCGTGCTCAGGAACGGAGCGTTGCGGCGACTGCGAGTCTCTGTCAACTCCTTCAAAGGGCCAACGGGCCAGCGGTCTTCTGTCGCCCTGGTTACAACAGGATCGCTTCCCGCAAAGGCAGCAGTATCACTTGTGCTCCAGATGGGAGATGCGCTCTCGGCCTTCGCGGATCGATTTGGATGTGCCGAAAGGCTGTGGCGAGTAAATAACTCGCTGAACGCGGTTATCCGTGCTATCCCCGCAGATATTTCGCTCTATGCCCTTGACTCGCGGGGTCACCTGACAAGGGAACAACTCTCACAAGATGGCCTTGCCGCCGATGGCAGCAGCATGGCAATCCTGTGGCGCAAAGCTGACGGGGAGTCCGACCGACTGGCGCGACAGGCCATTGCCAAGGGCATCCCTATTGGCCGGACATATACTGACCCCGTCAGCAAGCAACAACTGACCGTAAATTTTGAGCCTGTCTCTATCGGGCGATCAGGCTATCGAGCCGCGGTGAGATTCACTGCCGACCCCAACGCAACAATCGGGGTTTCAAGAGATCAGTCGATGATTGAGCGCCTCGTTGCCATTTCCCCGCGAGGAATGATAGTAATCAAGCCCGATTTGGAGATCGAGTACATAAACGAGAGCGCGATGCGAATGCTCGATCTGTCGGCAGCCCAGGTCCAAACGACGGCGAGAATTTCCGAGCTTGTTCCGCTCCTACCAGGGTGGAAGGGTGTATTGGCTTGGGCAAGGGAGTTGCACAAGGGCGGAACGTCCCTGGGTGAGGAGTCGGTCGTTTCCCATCCCATCACCAGGGGCACGACGAAACTGGAACTCAACTGCTTCATAAGCGTGACAGGCAAGTCTGAGCATTTGATCGTTCTCCTTGCGGATGTGACCGCACACTCCGCTCAGACTCAGGAATTGGAGCGAGCAAAGTACGTTCTCGACGGAATTCCAGACGCGATAATATCCCTGAATTCTTCCCACGAGATAACAGAGTTCAACTCTGGCGCATCCTCGCTCTTCGCGTTTTCGGCAGACGATACAGGAAGGCGTCTATCGGATGTGCTGACTTTTGTGTCGGAGAGTGGCAAAGGTCTTGAGGATGTTCTCGAATGCGCAGCGAGATGTGGCATCTGGGACGGAAATTGCCATGTCAGAATACCTGAAATCGGGCAACTGAAGGTATTTTCAAGAGTCACATCAATCCCGGCCGAGGAGGGTGACCCTTCCGGATACGTAATGATCCTCACCGACGCGACCGATGCTCAACGCAATTCGCGTTTCTTTGCGGCCCTGGCTGAACTCGGAGAGAGATTGTCCTTGTCAGGCAGAACCAGTGAAGATCTGGACACCATCCTGAAGGACTCGGCGGCAATCCTTGGCGCAAAGCGGATTGCGGTCGTTGCTTTTGACGCCAGGCAGGGCATTTCAGCCGTTTACCCCGGAAATTCGCCTGTCTTCCCCAAGCTGGACATAGGGCCTTCGAGAGAAGGTCTCATCAGCACGTATTTTGGTGTGCGGAAGAAAGACGTCCTCGATGGTGCACTTGCAGCCCGTCTATACCGATTGCTGTTCGAGGAAGGAGCGATGGAGCCACCGCGCTGGATCGGCCATCTTCGACATGAAGGGTCTTCTCTTGGGTTGGTCCTCCTTTGGGAGAGTGAATCTGACGTCTCGCGCAGCATTCTCAATTTCGCTGCAGTACGGGCGCTTCTGCCAACGTTGTCGGCCGCCTTGTCCGACGCTCTTTCCAGTGGAGCTACGCGCGACCGGGATCGCCTTTTGTCCGGTCTGCTGAGCAAGACTTCTTCCGCCATTTTCATATTCGACCGGCTTGGCGAGGTAATGCTCCGGAACGACAGATTCGCTTCATTTTTCGGGCGTGAGCCGCGCCTGAACGTGCTTTTCGATGAAGTCTTCTGCCCTCCGAAGGAACTCTTGTCTGAAGGGACATGGGCGGAAATACTGGCGGGAAAGACAATCAGGATTTCCCGGCCGGTACGGTGCACTGGAAAAGGGGAGTGCACTTTCCTGTGGGAGGTATCACCACTTGAAGGAGGCGGGTCAGCAAACGGAAAGCCGCTGAAGTTCGTTGCCACAGGCGAGGAGATCTCACCGATTCTCTCCATGATGGAGACTGCTGCCGAAGCCGAAGCAAGCAAGGAACTCCGGGCTCTGACAAGGGTAGTCGGCCATTACTTCAACAACGCTTTGACAGTCATTCTGGGCAGAACTGCCTCTTTGGAGAAGAGGCTCAAAGAGGAAGGCGATGAGAAGTCACTCCACGAGCTTGGAAGCCTGAAGGAATCTTCGCTTCGGATCACGTTGCTCGTCAAGGGCCTGATGTCCTTGGCCGGACAAGTTGTCGAAACGATGGAGGAATTCTCCTTCGACGAGGTCGTAAGGGAAGTCGTGACAGAGACAAAGCACAAGTGCCCTGGCACCGCTCTGCTATTTGAAGGAGGGTGCGAAGGCAAGACAATCCTCGCAGCAAAAGACTGTGTGTCGACCATTGCACGGGAGCTTATTCGCAACGCTGTCGAGGCGGTGGAGGCTGTTCCCGGAGGTCGGGTAACAATCATCACCTCGGTGCTTGAGGCCGAGGGCGATCTTTCGTCTTCGCTGCTTCGCCCGCTCGTGTTCACGATCAGCGTTGCGGACAACGGCCCGGGATTCCCTCCGAATTCAATAGAATCGTCATTCGAGGTCTTCTACACGACCCGAGAGTCCTTGCCCGGTACCCCGCGAGGACTCGGCCTTCCAAAGGCGAGGAGCCTGGCCCGTCTTCACAATGGGGATATCCGGATCGAGAGCGCGCCAGGTTGCACCATTGTCTGTGCGGATATCCGTTCCGGCACCGTCAAAGCGAAGCACCGTTCCGAGCAAGACCGAAAGGCTGTTCATGTGTCGCCGGGCCGCAATCGGCGCAAGGACGAGCGGCCGATAATTGTGGTACTGGACGATGACCGGGAAGTGCTCCGCACGATGGATGAGATGCTTGAAGCTCTGGGCGCAAAGGCCATGTGCTTCTCTGAGCCGGCGACTGCGGAGAAGTTCCTCCTGGACTGCCAAGAGGATGTTTCAGCTCTCATCATCGACCACAACCTGGGCGGCTCCTCGGGACCGGATTTTATATTCTCCCTGGAGGCAAAGGGCTTCGAGAAGCCGATTTTTATCTGCTCCGGATACGGTGAAGACATCGCAACCGATGGGAGGTTGTCTCAAATCGTGGGCGCTATTCAGAAACCATTCAGCAGCAGCTTACTCGCTGAGAAGCTGCGGATCTTCCTTCCGCACCGCCCGGACTCAAGGGACGCTTAGATGCCTTGGACAGCCGTGTACAGACTCATTTCACGCCAGGCCCAGGACATAGACCCCCGCGTGCTGCTTCAGAATGAGATCTGTGCCCAATCGGGGATAGATCTGCGCGAGTCGTCAGAAGGAGTGTTTCATGCAGGCTTCCCCGGCGAGGGGACTGCGTTGGTGCGCTTCCTGTCCACGACCCCGCTGACCGAAGGATGGCGAACGAAACGTATCCTGAAGAGGGAGATCAGCAACGGGAAGCCCCTGTCTGCGTCCAACTGGCTGGCCATGTACCTTGAGATGGCCACCCGCATTATTGAGGTAAGCACTTCCGAGGGAACGGACGCTGCAAGAAACGCATCCGGGATCCTGAGAACTTCCTTGCGTACTTCCTTCGGTGGGCTATGGCAAATAGAGGGCGAGGGTTTCACCAATGAAGCCGGGGCCTTTATTCTGTTATCCAATCCAAACGGGATCTCGGGAAAACGATTGGTGGCAACACTGCGAGAGGACGTGTGGGTCGAATACACGCTGGACGCAAACAACCCGACCTACTTGAGGAGATTCGCTGACGGAGTTCCCCCAAGGACCGGGAACAAGTAAGGACAGGACGCTTATGGGGCATGACGGCCTCCTCCCCCTCATCGCATCCTTTCTCGCAAGCGCCGCGTTCTGTGCAGGCTTCATGGCGATTTCACCTCGTATCGGCTTCCTTGACAGACCGGGAGGACGAAAAGCCCATGACAGGCCCATCCCTCTGGGAGGCGGTCCTGCGATCTTCGGCGCCCTTGCCTTCACTTTCCTGCTTCTCACGATCATCGGGAGTTCCGCCCCCTTTGCTGAACTCGGTGCAGGCAAGATTGCTGTGGCAATAGCAGGCCTTGTCGCGGTGTTCGCAATAGGCTTGATGGACGATATTCGACCAATAGGACCAATCCCCAAGTTGGCCGCCGAAATTGCGGTCGCCAGCGCGTTGTATCTTGCAGGATTCAGGATAACGGGCTTTGTCTATTTCCCGCTGATCAACTACCTGATGACTGTTCTTTGGTTCACCTTGATCATCAACGCGTTCAACCTGCTCGATTCACATGACGGCCTGTCTTCCGGGATTGCTGTGGTCTGCGCCACAATGCTTTTCATTGTCGAAGGAACAGGTGTTTCTGCATTCTCCTCAGCCCTTCTTCCTGCCGTAGTCGGCGCAGCGGCGGGTTTCCTGCTGTTCAACTTCCCTCCTGCCCGTCTCTATATGGGTGATGCCGGGGCTCTCATCCTCGGTTACTCCCTTGCGCTTGCGAGCATTGACGCAACGTTCTACGCCCCTGGCAGCGGAAGAGACCCTCTGTTCGCGATGTTCACACCGATGCTGATTTTTGCGGTACCAATTTACGACACGGTTTCCGTGATGCTGATTCGCGCCAAATCCGGAAAACCTCTATTCGTCGGTGACCGCAACCATCTCCCGCATCGGCTGGTGCTTCTTGGCATGACCAAACGTGAAGCCCTGCTCGTCATTTATCTGCTATCCGTCGCTGCCAGTTCGGGCGCAGTC
Source organism: Candidatus Brocadiia bacterium (assembly GCA_041648755.1). Lineage (GTDB taxonomy): Bacteria > Planctomycetota > B143-G9 > B143-G9 > B143-G9 > JBAZOJ01. The sequence continues at coordinate 1,956 of JBAZOJ010000155.1, read as the reverse complement.
TACCTCACGGGGCTCGCGCGCCCGGAGGCCACTTTGGTGGTGCTCCAGACTGTCGCTTTCATCGTCGTGCTGTTCATTCTGGAGCGACTTGGGGGGCGCAACCGGTGACAGGCACAGTGAGGCCGCGAGCAAAAGCACTCGTGATCGCAGGCGGGTTCACCGTCGGTGCAGTCGCAGTGCTGAAATCACTGCTTCCAGCCCTGGATCTTGAGACGACCGCGCATTCCATTGCCAACTGCGGGCTATTTGCGGGCTTTGTCGTATTCTCCATCGGCTTGATGCTGTCGGGCAAGCGCTGGAGTTTCAGTCCTGCAGTGCTGCTTCTCACAGCGTGGCTGATCTGGGGTTTCGCAGGGGGCATTGCCGCCCTGCCCTATGCAGACATAGAGAGAACCGCAGAGATCGGCGCTTGTCTTGTCGTAATGATTGTTGTGGGGTTCTTCGCCCAAAACAGCCTATGGGGCCGGAAAGCAGCAATTGGCATTCTGGCGGGAGTAGTCGCTGCAATCTTCGTCTGGGCGTTGGGCCAGGAATTTCTTTCGCTCCCGGAACTCCGCGCGACCCCGTCAGACTTTACAGTGGGCATGTCCGAAGCGGACAAGGCAGATTTCCTGCATCGGCTCATGTCACTGGATGTATTCGGACCGTTTACTATCTCGAACGCCCTTGCGGCATTCGGGCTGATGATTGGCCTCGCCTTCTTCGGCATCGCTCTGGGTCACAGGAAGGGGCTCGCGCAGCATGCACTGTTCGCAATTCCTGCTTGCATGGCTCTTGCCTCGGCTTTGATGTCGAGGTCGAAGGGAGGAGCCGTGGCGCTTGTCGTGGGATTGTGCGCGATGGGCTCCCTTTGGCTTGCTCCCAGGATCGGTGTGAAAAAGGCTGCGATTGCTTTCGTGTCAACAGTCTTGCTTGCTGCCTTGGCTATTACTGCCGTAGCGTTTCTCTGGCAGGATTCATCGATCGGGAAGTCCGCCGGATATCGCGAAGGATACTGGCGCGGAGCTGCGGCAATGGTAAATGACTCGCCTTTCCTCGGTGCGGGAAGAGGTGCGTTCAGCGAGAAATATCCACGGTTCAAGCCTCTCGACGCAGGAGAAGTCCGGCACGCCCACAATGACTTCATCGAGATAATGGCCGAGGAAGGCATACCCGGACTGCTGCTATTCCTGGCGGGCTTGGGTATGGCAATCCGAGCGGTTCTGAAATCACGCCAGAGCACTCCCTCGCAAGGCACGACGCCCCTGAAAGGACGCGCAGGATACACCGCCGCGGTGATTACCTGGATCGGGGTGGCCATTGCGGTCTCGCAATTTGGGTCAATGGACTTCGACAACATCCTCTATCACGTCAGCGAAGGAAGCATTGCCTGGTCATTGCTCATCGCGTTAAGCATTGCCCTACCCCCGATCGTCGCTTATTTCGTGGCAGAAGCAATTTCAGGAGAGACCGAAGAGCGCGATTGGCTGGTCCTTGGGGCTGCGGCGGGTCTGGCGGCTTTTCTGGCTCATTCCGCTATCGACATGAATCTGTTCAACGAGTGCGCGGCACTCGCGTTCTTTGCTGTCTTGGGGCTGGTGTCATCCCCGCTGCGAGAGGGTGTCGGGGGGCGTTTCAAAATGGTACTGCCGGTTACGGCCGGGGTCGTACTATTCCTCGCATCTTCTTTTGTGGTATCGCAACGTGAGGAACTCTCCATCTACCGAGGGATACTGAGGGCGGCAAACGACGGCAAATTGACGATATCCGATGAGGAGATCCCCACATGGGCGCGGATGCTGTCCATTGACCCGGCACCGAACACAATCATTTCTCCGATGACCTATGCGCTCAAGGGCGACATCTGCATGTTTCTCGCGCATGACCATGCGCCGTTCCTTCAGTTGGCGGAAGGACATTACTCCGCTGCGGTGAAGGCCGATCCGTACTCCTGGGAAGGATACAGAGACCTGGCGC
>JBAZOJ010000154.1:0-9140 GCA_041648755.1 Candidatus Brocadiia bacterium | reverse complement strand
GCCAGAGCATAAGTTGCCGTGGCTGCATGCACCAAGAGACGCACTCACGGTAGATTCAGGTTTTTCGCGGAAACACCCAGACAGGCTAAATGCGCCTAGAGAGCTTCCTAGCCCAGTCGTCAAGTTCGATTGTACCGAGAATCGGCTTCCTTCGACCGATAAATTCACTGGGATTCACAAAATCGCGGGACTCGTCACTAGCGCTGCCTGCTTGATGTACAAACAACTGGCATATCTGGGTGCCCGGCTTAACGGTAATCGGAACCTCTCCAACGTTGGTCATTTCGAGAGTCAAGCATCCGGTGAATCCGGGATGCACGCCCGTGGCAGTGGCAATAATCAGACCATGCCTGCCCCAAGATGATCGCCCAATTACGTACGCTGCCCTGTTTCCTGGAAGCCGGATCCACTCCAGAGACACGCCTAACACGAAAGCTCCAGGATGAAGCACAAAGCTCTCACCAAATGGAACGTAATGGGATTTGGCAATTTTGGCCTCATTTGGGGCATTTTCCCGCTCCTCATACACATCAAGTAGCCCAGCATGGATGGTCCTACAAGAAAGGAACCAGCATCCCAGGCGGATATCTAAAGAAGCGGCCCCGGACTCAGCAAGGTCTTTTAGGTCAGGAAGGGGTGTGATGATCAGCGGATCTCCAGGTAACTTTGGGGTCGTCAGTTCCTTCGCCAGTTCTGCAGCTTTTATTATCACAGGGGCCTCTCAATGCGTTCCAGCACCTCTGACACTTCCATGCTCTTCCACATAAGGTCCTTAAGTACTCTATTCTTGTCCCCGGGTTTTAGTTGTTTCACCTTTGCCCACAGATTCGGTTCGAGAGCACATGTCCAACCAGCGTTACAGATTTCGGGAAGGGAAAATCTTCTTGTTGGCGGAGCGAGACGTACGCGGAAGTCCTGACATAGTGCAAGCACGGAATCACGGTCGACTTGCGAAATACCACGCTCAGAAACTTGCTTATCGGCAAGCGCAATCAGCGAGGGTGCAACATGCGCGGTAGCTTCATCGGCAAGGGACAGAAGAAACATCGTAGTTGGCGGGGTAGAAACTGTCTCACTCGCGAAGGAGGGGGGAGTAAAGCCTTCAGGGACATTGATTCCCCACTCTGCGGATGCTTTCTTAAGATAAGAAACGCGAGTTGATAGCGTTGGGTAAAGTGGAGAACGATAGTCAGACGATCCGGGGAAGATCAAGTATGCAAGAGAGTGAAGGAAAGACTGTCCGAAGATGCGCAGGCCGAAAACGTCACAAAAGATCTCTTCAGCCTGGCAAAGAGCCCACGAATAGGTCAGAATCAAAGTAGTTGGTGCGAACAACGAGTCATCTGTAAGGTCTGTCTTCTGCGAGCGGGGAAAACAAAGCACATAGTCTTTCCATCTTTCTCCGAGCACTCGCTTTACGACGAAAGACTTTATTTGGTCGGAATAAGCCTGTGCCATATTGTGCTGTTGCCAAAAGGCATGCCCCAACTCGTGGCCAGCTGCAGGCAGTAGAAGCGGATTGGACGATTCAGAAGCAGGCAATCCAATAAGGACGAAACCTGGCAGGTACTCCATGCCCCGGATCAGGTAAGGAGAATACTCCCATTCCGAGGAAACCACTAATCTAGTTCCTGGGCCGATGACTTTGCAGGCCAAACGAAGTAAGGGGGAGTATCCCTCAAACGCATTTCGGACATTCGTCGAGCGCAAGATGAAGCCAAGATACGGTAAACATCGTACTAGATCTTGCAGGGATGCGCCGCAAGCTCTGGCGGCAGCCGGGCTTGCAGTACCTTTCTCTGCTTTGGTGAGTGCGGAAAGGCGCTCCATGAAGTAAGCCTCAAGAAGGCCAAGAGCCTCGCGAGGATGAGGGTATGGGAAATCCGACTGCTTCAGTCGGTCAATTTCCTCAAGAACGCTCTCAATCCGCTGTTTGGCGCTGTCAACTAGAGGGAGCAGGTTCACCTCCGATGCGAATGCAAAGGAGTCTCAAATAGGGCGTCATAGTATGCTGCGGCGGCCATCGAGAGTGCAATGCAGAAATCACGCGCTCGAGTGAGTGCATTCTTATCCTGCGGAACCTCCTCGCTACTCAGGATGTCAGCGATATCCCCGGCTTCCTTAAGCAACAGACTGATCTTACTCCTGAGATCAAGCGGGGTAATGGCTGAGATGGCAGCACCGAGCATGACAAGAGTGGGTGGGTCCATCAAGGAACGTGGAGAAGACCCCTGTTCGGGGAATTCTATCGAATTGCGGAGAAGATGGCCTAGCTTAGTGATGGCTCCCCAGTCGCTTGCAGTGCCTTGCAGCAGATTCTCGATGTCGACCGCAGCCTCAGCGGCCAAAGACGGAAGATTCGGGTCCAGCACTTGGAGCACACGGTTGGCATTCAAAGGCGGATTAGCAGCTACCATTCGGTTTGCTCCCTTCGGATGCGAGTTCTCGGCTGCACAAGAAACTTGCATTATACTAAGAGCGCAGGTGTTTGTCAATGGGCCACATGGAAGAATCTCGCACTGCGATGGACTGTTGTACAAACGCGTTGTTTGCCCCGTGTCAGTCTAAAGCCCCGCATCAAGCTGCAGACCTGATCATTCTCTGGTGGGCCTAACCGGACTCGATCCAGATTCGGGTTCTCCGCTCGAAGCCTCGTGCTCGCCCCACTTCTCAAGTTTCCGGTACAGGGTCTTCAGGCCAATGCCGAGTGCTGCGGCAGCCTTGCTCTTGTTCCCGCCTTCTGCTGCCAATGTTGACAGAATCGCTTCCTTCTCGATCTCGTCCATTGTCATCCCGGAATAGTTGACAGCCCGGGGCGCGGTCGCGGCCGAGACCGGGCCGATGGAAGCTATCTCCTCCGGGAGGTCGAATCGCTTGATTCGGTCCATAGCCGCTACAAGGAAAGCCCGTTCAATCACATTGCGCAACTCCCTGACGTTGCCGGGCCAGGAGTAGGCACACAGCGCGTCGAGAGCCTCGGCGTCCACCGAGCAGTTCCTGGTGTCGCGCTTGTTCATCTCGGTCAGGAAATGAGCAATCAGCAATGGAACGTCTTCGCGCCTTTCCCGAAGTGGAGGAACCTGCACGGAGATTACGTTAAGACGGAAGAACAAATCAGAACGGAATCTGCCATCGGCTATCAGGACTTTCAGATCGGCATTGGTGGCGGCAATAACGCGCACGTCAACCGTGATAGGCTTTGTCCCGCCGACGCGCATGAAGTTGCGGCGCTCCATGACCCGCAACACCTTCGACTGTATCCCTGCAGCCATATCGCCAATCTCATCGAAGAAGATCGTTCCGCCGTCTGCGGCCTCGAACTGCCCCGCCTTTGTCCGTATTGCACCGGTGAACGAGCCCTGTTCGTGCCCGAACAGCTCGCTCTCCAGCAGGTCCGAGGACAGGGCCGCGCTGTTGAGCACAACCAGAGGTCGGGCTGCGCGTTGGGACAGTGCGTGGATAGCCTCCGCCACAAGCTCCTTGCCTGTGCCGGATTCCCCGGTTATCAGGACTGTTGCGGCCGATGACGCTATCTGCACGATCAATTGCTTGACACGTCTAATTGCCGGAGAATGTCCGACTATCATGTCGAGCACCTTACGCTCGCGCAGCAGGCTTTCGAGCCTGCGATTCTCCCGCGTCATCGCTCTAAATCGGACAGCGAGATTAATCACCGAGCGCAAGCGCGTCAGGTCGAGCGGCTTCACGAGGAAGTCCAAAGCCCCATCTTTCAGCGCAGCGACGGCAATTTCAATGGTGCCGTGTCCCGATATCAGCAGAGCGGGCACATCGGGGAAGTTCCTTCGAATATACGCAAGCAGCACAAGTCCTGTATCTCCGGTGAGTACAAGGTCTGTCAGCACAATGTCTATGCTCTCATCAGAAAGGAGTGAGTAGGCCTCCTCGGAGGAGCGAGCCTTGATTGCGCGGTGCCCCATCTCCTCGATGACATCGGCGACCGTCTCAACGGTGTTCTGGTGATCGTCAACGACGAGTATGTTCATCGGGGGATGTTGTGATATGTCAGCAGCTTCACTAACCATCGGCGCCTTCCTCCTTCACAGGTGATCCAGTTTCCCCAGTATCGCCTGAGGTCCCATCGGCACTATTATCAACTGTATGCGACAGGAACTTTCCGCGCGGGATCTGCATTACAAATGCTGCTCCGCGCTCGGTCTCAGGTCTCAGAAAGAGGTCTCCACCATGTGCTTCAAGTATACGCTTCGCGATCGGAAGTCCCAAGCCGGTTCCACCGGCTTTCGTTGTAAAGAAAGGCTCAAATATCCGGGGCTCGTTGTCCCGTAGAATTCCGGAACCATCGTCTCGGATTTCGATCTCCAGGAAGTCCCCGTTTTCCCGAGTGGACACTTCAATGAGGCCATCATGTCCGATTGCCTCACGCGCGTTTCTGATCAGGTTCATTAGTGCGTGCGAGATCAGGGAGCGATCCAATGTGACAGGATAGATTGTGACGTCAAGGTTCAGTGCAATGTCAATGCCGTACTTCAGGCACTCTACACGCATGAACTCCACGACTTCTCTGACAAGGTAATTCGCGTCGGTCGCAGCAGCCTTGCCTGTCGTCAGCCTGACGAGCGCAAGGAAGTCCTTGACGATGGACTGAAGCGATGCGGCCTCCCTGTTGATCCGGGAGAGGATCTTGAGGCCCTTGTCCCGAAGCTTGACGTTATCCGTCTGACGCAGCAATTCCATGAGAAGCTCAGAGTTGATGATAATCGACTGCAAGGGGGTCTGCACTGTGTGGGCCAAACCGGCCGCAATTTCCGGATCCATCTGCTGCGGAATGGCCGAGGATCGGGAACTGACCGGCTTCTTCTCGTCAGGGCTTTGGCGACTTGACATTCTGCATTATCTCGTTGATTACGCCGCCAACCAACGGGGCGTCGACAAACTTCTGCAACAACCAGAATACCGCAGCACCAACAATGGTCGCGCCAAGAAAGAACCCTAGTCCCCGCGACAGACCGATCAGAAAGTTCAACCATATGAGACGCCACTTGTGGTCCACCAGATCTTCCATCCCGATGGCATGGAGCATCTGGTCAAATACAGTCTTGGACACACCGTGAACATTCCGCTTCTCGATCACTTCTCTCTTGTCATCCGGCGGCTTTTCGGAAGATGGCGTATCCGCAGGCGCCCTGCCCTGTTTTTCAGGAGGCTCCTGTTGCGCAATCGCTCTGGGGTTATGTTTGCCTCGAGACATCATTGCTCCATCCCGGCAGTTGACAGCCGCGTCAATCTGTTCTCACCTGCGATTGTAGCATAATCGAGCTTAGGGTCAACTTCTCCGCCCTGCCTTGCGACTTTCACGGGTAATCGAACTGCCCCATTTCTGTACCACACGCCCGCAAGATGGCTATAATCAAACCGTGAGCATGAGGGTAATTTCTGGAATCGCGAAGGGCCGGAGATTGGCAATCCTGCCTGGTCACGCAACAAGGTCTTTGACCGATCGGGTTAAGTCCTCCCTTTTCTCGATCATTCAGAATGTGCTGGAGGGTTCGGAAGTCCTTGACCTGTATTGCGGGGCCGCTTCGTTCGGCATTGAAGCGGTTTCGCGTGGCGCCCGTTCGGCGGTATGTGTTGATTCCGCCTGGCAGGCTTGCGAAGTGGCAAAGTCTAACGTAGTTGCCACAGGCTTTGCTTCGGGCATCACAATCGTCAAGTCCGAGGTCGTTCATTTTGTCAGAAGCACGATGCGCGAAGACACCGAATTCGACATAGTCTTCGCAGACCCTCCTTTCCAGGATCTTGGCGAGGCCGACAGTTCGGTTCTGGCTCTCGCAGAGATCGTCGGCACCGTCGTCAAAGACGACGGGATCCTGGTAATTCGAGTGCACAGGAAGGCCCCGGCTCCGAAGGTCACGGGGATGATATTGACCAGAAGGCACGAACTCGGGCTTTCCCATCTGCTGTTTTACCGGCAGAAGGGAATGACCCGGTGAAAGCCGCCATCTTGTGCACCGGAAGCGAAATAGTCCGCGGCAGGACGACGGATACTAACAGCCGCATGATCGTCAAAATTTTGCTTTCCGCAGGACTGCCTACCGAAGAGATAAGGTCCGTCAACGACAATCTCGACTCGATAAGCGAAGCGTTTCAAGATCTGATGGCCAGATTCGATGTTGTCATCTGCTCCGGAGGACTCGGCCCGACTTTCGACGACCTGACACGTCAGGCTTTGGCGCAAGCAACCGGACGACCGTTGGCAGAGGATGCTGCCGCGTTGCAGGTCATCCGTGAAGGGCTCGCAAGACGGAATCGCCTTGATCTGATCGAAGCAAACCGATGCCAGGCGCAGTTTCCCAAGGGAGCGCTTCCGATACCGAACCGTTTTGGCTCAGCTCCCGGAATCTACCTTGAGAACGACGGAAAGCGAGTCTTCTGTCTCCCGGGAGTCCCTGGCGAGTTGCGAGGGATGCTCGAAGGGTATGTTGTCCCTTCGCTTGCCCCGCTGGCGCATACGAGGATTTTCACCACAGGTTGGCATTTCTGTGGCATTCCCGAGGCTGAACTCGGACAGATCGTCGAACGTGTGATGGCAGACCGCGGTGTGGAATTCGCCATTAATGCTGCGCGCGGGATCATCACGATATCGCTGCTGGCTTACGAAGGTGCTACCGATCGCACTACCTCGGCGATAGAGGCCGCGTTCTTTGCCAATGCTGGCAAAGCCCTGGTCTGCTCCTCCGGCAGTACGTTAGAACGTCAGACCGGCGATGAAATCCGAAAACGCAGGCTGACTGTCGGTTGCATCGAATCATGCACCGGAGGATTGATCGCAAAGAGGCTCACTGATACCCCTGGCAGTTCTGAGTATTTCCGGGGGGGCATGGTGACCTACTCGAATGAGATCAAGATGAAACTTGGCGTGCTGCAAAGCACTCTCGCCCAATATGGAGCAGTCAGCGCGGAGGCAGCGGTTGAAATGGCTCAGCGAGGGAAAAGCTGGCTTGGAGTTGACATCTGCGTTTCCGCCACGGGAATCGCCGGCCCGGACGGGGGAAGCGAAGACAAGCCTGTCGGAACGCTCTTCATCGCAGTCTGCGGACCTGCAGGGACAACATCAAGAAGATTCGCATTTTCCGGCGACAGAGAAGCTCTGAGAGAGTACTACTCAACTGCAGCAATCAACCTTGTTCGGTTGGCAGTTCTGGATCTGAAATGACCCGCAACCCGGAGTCTCTTATCGTAAGGGCGCCGAACTGGCTTGGGGACTGCATAATGGCCCTTCCTGCGATGCGAGCATTTCACGAGCGACTGCCTGAGATTCCCGTCGATGTCATTTGCCGACCTGCTGTTGCCGACCTCTTCAGCCTTGTTCCGTTCGTGCGGGAAGTCATTGTCGTCCCGCGAGCCAGGGGCATCCGCCAGAATCTACAGAAGTTCTCCCTGCTCAAGTCACTTGCCCTGCGCCGGTATGATGCAGCCGTGCTCTTGCCGAATTCAATTTCTTCAGCCATAGAGATGAAGATCGTCCACCCACACCGAGCTTTTGGATTCCGCGCAGATGCGCGAAGCCTGCTCATTTCGGACGCAATACCCAGGCCAGCTTGGGAGGAAAGCGCGCATCTATCCTCATACTACCTCGAAGTATTCAACGCGGCAATGGGGATTCCTCCAAGCGGAAGTCCACCTGTCTGCGATGTGAGCCCGCTCGCTCTGAAATTCCCCAAGAAGGACATTGATGAGGCCACCCGCCTGCTCCGATCAATCGGAGTCCTTGGCGAATATGCGACAATGGCTACGGGAACAGCTTACGGCCCAACCCGTCAATGGTCTGTTGAGTCGTACTCCGAACTTGCCAGGGAATTAGCACGGAGATGGGGTATCGCAGTCCTCCTGATGGGGGCCAAGTCTGACAGGCCACACGCCTTCGCGGTCTCACAAGCATCGGGGGATTTGGCAAAGAACATCTGCGGAGACACAACCTTGAGCACTGCGGGTGTCATCCTCCGTGGCGCAAGGGCTTTTATCGGGAACGACTCCGGGCTATCCCACTACTCGGCGCTTGTTGGCTGCCCGACCGTAACACTCTACCTTTCGACTGACCCGGTGCGAACCGGAGCTCTCGGCAAGCGAGTCGCGCAGTTGATTGCCGATGTCCCTTGTCGCCCGTGCTTCGCCAAAGAGAGCCGCTATAATTACAGGTGCCGGAGCGCGATTACTGTTGACGATGCACTCGAAGCCATGGAAACGGTCATACTGCGCCATAGCGAACAAGAGGTGTCATGACGCGCATACCAAAGTCCGCCGATGAGGGCATGCTCACCGCACTTGGGCTGCAACAGGGCTCCTTGCGGAAGTGGAAATACTGGGCAAAGCCGGATTTCGACATCAATGTCGCCATTGACAGGCTCGCGGTGATATCTCAGACTTCCACCGCGATGAGAGAGAAGCAGGCTGGAGACTATTCGGTAACATTGCCCATTTCCAGCGAACTGACGGGAATCGTGTACATGAGTACGCTGAAGGCGGGCTTGAACCCTTTTTCCCGTCTGTTCCCATCGCCTCTCAGAAGAATGCTATCCGGCGCGGTCATCCTCAACTCGATTGACCTTCCCGCCGCGCAACCCCTTGCTTACGTGCGACGCGGTGGCGTGTTCTCCACTCTCGACGAGCTCCTGATTGTTCGCAAAAACGACGGCTATGTCCCGCTGTCCGAACTGGTCGTGACCCTCTCCGGCGCCCCTGATCCTGCATGTCAGGTGATCTGGAGCAAGATGGGCGACCTGTTCGGTGAGATCCATTCCAGGAAGGTAATCGCCGGAATTGAGAAGGCCTCCCAAGTTCTTGTCAGAATGGATGGAAATGACGCAAAGCTGTGCCTTGTCGCCGGGAGGAATTTCCATGTCAATCCCGTCATCGGCTTCCTGCGAGAGTTCGAAGATCTGGTCGGAGCCAATTTCGTGTTCTCGCCCGCGATTGCCCCGCTTGACCGCATCCGCTTTCTTGATGCCTATGCTGCGAAGATGGGTTGGAGCCGTGCCGTGCTTCGTTCGAACCTTGACCTGCTGTCCGATCTGATTCGACTGAGGGCTGCGCGCGAGTGGAAGGTCTTCACATCGAACATACCGAAGAAGACCACCTTGCTCAACCTGATAAGAGCGCTTGAC
>JBAZOJ010000153.1:0-9276 GCA_041648755.1 Candidatus Brocadiia bacterium | reverse complement strand
AATGTGTAAGCGATGTCCTGATACAGAACTGTAAGCGATCTACTGAGACAGAACAGTGACCCCGCCCCTACGAAGGCCAACAGCCTGCGTCCGCCCCTCTACCTTTGGGAGAGGGGAATCAAAGGGGAGAGGGTTGTTGCTGGTTGGGCCTGTTTCTTCTTCCGTTCTCTCCTACGGCCACCAGCCAAGGCAAACACGAAGCGAGACGCATCGTCTACTTTGGCGGCCAACAGCCAGCAGCCATTGCCAAGCCAGAGCTTGGCGTTATGCCCAGCACTCGCTGAGGGCTCGCCAGGGCGACCAGCAGCCAAGATTGCCAGGCTGGTGCCGTGGCGCTCCTACCCAGTATCCCCTTGAAGGGTGACGGGGTAATGGCTCTTCCACGCCCGATGGCCCATCCCGAACCCATTTTGGCCACTCTTCTTGGGCCTCGCAAAACCCAGAGCACTTCTTCTCTTCCCTCTCCGCGTCTCCGCGCCTCCGCGTGAGAATCTCCATCTTAGGTTCTCGTTCGTGTATTTCGTGTGTTTGGCTCGTGCTGCCAGCACCTATTTCGGCAGCAGGGCTTCGGCATCTTTGCGGAGGGGGGAGGCGGGAAAGCGCTTGATCAACTCGGTCGCGTATCTGGCGGCGTCATCGGCACGTTTCAGACCGAGGCTCGCGCGGGCTGCCCCGAGCAGCGCGGGGGCAGCAAGGGATTCCTCGTCCTCGAGCACGGCAACGAACAGGTAATCCCTGAGGGCGTCGGAATATCTCTTGGAATCGTACTCGATCCCGGCCAGTTCGATCAGCGCGCGGGACTTGACTTTTCCGGAGCTGTCGCGAGAAAGCTCGCGCAAAGTAGCCTCGGCGTCGGCGAGTTTGCCGGTTGCCCGCTTGCTGCGGGCCATTATCAGATAAGTATCGTATTTGCGCGGGGACGCATTGAAGCGCGTGAGCAGGTCGGAGCAGGCCTTCTCGCAGCCGGGATAGTCCTTTGCGGTCAGCAGGAGCGTCGCTTTTCTGAAGAGAAACTCAGGAACCCGCTCAGGCACCGGCGGAGTCAGCGCCATACCCGCTTCGACAATCTCCAGCGCCTCAGGCACCTTTCCTTTGGAGGCCAGGTAATCACTGACCCAGTACAGGATCTCGACATCCATTGCGGATGCCCTGCCCTCGCGGACCAGCGAAAGGTAGATCGCTGCGGAATTGTCGAACAGGTTGCGTGAGTAATAGGCCCCTGCAAGCCGAATGGAGGCCGGAATCCGGTGGCGGCTGTTCTTGGACTCATCGAGAATCCGCTTGTAGCAGACGATGGCGGAAGGATGGTCGCCGCGCTCGGAATGGAAATCGCCCAGCAGCATAAGGACGGAGTCGCGATAGCCCGCGCAGGCCCGGTCGTCAACCACCGCGCGCAAGTCCTCGGCCATCTTGTCTTTCTCGCCGTTGGCATACAGTGCGCAGGCCCGCCGATACCGGGCATAGGCCTTGACATCAGGAGCGGCCGCGGCGGATAGCCCCTCGGTGAAGGAGACCACAGCGCCCTTCCAGTCGCCAAGGCAGAGCTGGGAGTCCCCCGCGCGGCAGAGCATCGAGCCCAGCGCTTCGTCGGCCGGGTAGAAGGCCCGGAAGCGCGAGACCGCCGAGACAGTCCCGGCGTAATCGGCAGTTTCGAAATTCGCGTTGGCAAGCAGGATCCGCGACAGCCGCAGCCAGGGCTCGGGCCCGGTGACGGAAAGGATGTTGGCGATACGGACGGCCTCTTTCTTGTCGCCGCCCTTCTGGTGGGCAGACGCGATGTAGTACCAGGCAACGAAGCGGTCGGGTGGCTGCGCGGCAATGCGCGGAATGAAGGCGAGTGCGGCCGCGTAGTTCTGGATTTCCAGTTGAGCGCGAAGGAATCCATCCTGGGCGGCTTCGCGGTTAGCGGCGGGAAGTGTGCCGGAAAGGGCCTTTTCGTAGTGTTCGCCAGCATTCTTCCATTTGCCGTCCGCGGACAGGGCTTCGGCGGCTGCGAATGCGGCCTCTGCAATGCGGCCGGAGCGCGCGAAGCGAACCATAGCGTCGGCGGCTGCGGCAAATGCTTTGCCATAGTCGCCCGCGCGAAGGAACAGCCCGGACTTGGCAAGCAGCGCGTCAAGCGCGGGGAACTCAGGCGAGTCAGCGGGAGGGGCCTTGGCAAGCTCGTCATACAGGCGCGAAGCATCGTCCTTCTGCCCCGCGCGCTCGAGCACATCGCCGAGTCGCAGCAGCGCGGAGTACTTCAGGTTGGCATCGGCGGCGATATCGGCGCAGCGCTGGAAGTAGAGTCTGGCGGTCGCCCAGTCGGAAGCGCCCACCGCAAGGTCGGCACGGGCAAAGGACGCGGCAGCCGCATATTCGCCGGACTTCGCGGCTTCCTCATACCAGGCGGCCGCTTGTACAGAATCGCCAGCGGCGGCCCGGCAGCGCCCCAGGTAATAGAGCGCGGGCAGACGGAAGCGGTCAGGATATGCGGGTGCATTCAGCGCCGTGAGCGACTTTTCGGCGCCTTCATAGTCTTTGAGATTCAGTTTGCAGATTCCGATGCGAAGGCGCGCGGCCGCGTCGAAGTCCTGTCCCGGCGAGCCGACTAACTTCTCGTAGTGCGGGATGGCCTCGGCGAATTTGCCCTGAAGAAACATGCACTCGCCCAACCGGAACCGGGCGGTCTCCGCGCCCGCGAAGTCCTTGAAGTTCGTGACGATTATCTCGTATTCGCGTGCGGCGAGATCGTAGATGCCCCGTTCGAACAGGCCGTCGGCGAACTCCATAATACGCGTCGGGGATTCCATGGCCTCGGCAGCGGCAGGCCGAACGCGGGACGCACAGACAGCGACCGCAAGGGCGAGCAAAATGGCGGCACAGAGCCACTTCATCTGGGGCCGCCCTCGTCTCTGTCGGTGATCGAGTAGTCCAGCTTCTTTATGCCAGCCTGGGAAGCAGCCTCGATTACGTCAACGATGCGCTGCCAGGTCACATCCTTGTCGGCGCGAATCACCAGGTTGATGTCTTTCGAGACAGCCACGAGCGCGGTCAGTTTTGCCTTCAATGCGTTCATCTGCAGGGGGTTGCCTTCAAGCTTCACCCCGCCGTCGCGCGAAACTTCAACAAACACCACCTGCGTCGCGGAGGTCCCTATCGCCGGGACATTCCCCTGCGGCAGGTCTATTGCGATGTCTTTTTCGAAGCTCTCCATGGCACTCGTGGTGACGAAGAAGATCAGGAGGATGAACACGATGTCAATGAGGGGCGCCATCTGGATCGCGGGACTCTCTTCATCGTAGTCGTAGAAGTTCAACGGCCCTCTCCCGTCTTGGTGGCGCTGGACAGGGCAAGGGCGAACTTTTCAGTCTCGACTTCAAGGTCAGACGCAACCTTCTGGAGCCGCCCGCTGAAGTAGTAGTAGATCAGCAGGGCGAAAATCGCCAGGATGAGGCCCGCCGCAGTGGTGATCATTGCCTCCCAGATCGCCGAAGCGAGCAGGTAGGGCTTCTCGTGCTGTACGACGGGGTTTGATGCCATCGAGATGACGCGGAACGCCCGGATCATGCCGAGCACGGTTCCAAGCAGCCCCAGGAGGGGCGAGATCACGCCAACGTAGGCAAGAAGGGTAATGCGCCGTTTCAGCGACGATATCTCGCGTCTGCCGGAGTTGTTCAGGTATTCGGCCACCTTTTCCGAGCCATAGGAACGCACGGAGAGCCCGGCCGCGAATATCCTTCCCGCGACACTGTCATGCCGCGCGGCGAAGTTTTCGGCATCGGCCAGCCTGCCAGCCTGAAGATGTTCGGTAAGCGAGCCGACCAGGTCGGACGGCACGAGCGCCTTGGGGTCGAGAATAAGAAAAATATGGAACGCGAGCCCCACTGCAAACAGCGAAAGGAGGCCGAGCGGAACCATTGTCCATCCGCCCTTCACGATGATCTGCCACGCCGAGAGCGTCTCCCCCGAGGCAGCGGATTCCGCAAACGCCGGAGCGGCAAGCGCAATGGCGAAGAAAGCCAAGAAGAAGAGCGTTCCGCCAAGGGTCCTGGATGTTCTCATTTCCCCTCTCTCGAAGGTGAAAACGGCCAAAATGCTATAGAATGATTATATGGTTGGACAGTGCAGAATCAAGGCGGTTTTTCTGGATGCGGCGCATACGACATTGCGACTCGCCCGGCCGTACCCGGACATCTTTCTGTCGGGGATCAAGGATTTCGGGCTGGCTGCTTCATACGGCGATGTCGAGCGTGTTCTCGTCGAATGCTGGTCGCGCGTGGAACACCGTTTCAACGGCGAGCACGAGGGCGACTACGTTGTTGACGACGCCTGGGATCGGCGCATGTGGGCCGGATTCTACTCGATGATGCTCGATGAGCTTGGAATCACCGGCTACTCCGACGAGATCATCGGCTCAATCTACCGGCAATTCGGAATGAGCACAAACTGGAGCCTGTATCCAGAGACAATCGAGGCTATCAAGGCACTCAAGGAGCGCGGGCTGTTTGTGGGAATCGGCTCCAACTGGGACAGTAGTTTGCCTAACGTGCTTGCGGGGCTCGGGGTTTCACAATTGCTTGACGCAAGCGTTATCTCCTGTCAGATCGGGTCACGCAAGCCTGCAGCAGCGTTCTTTGCGGCCGAGTGTGCGGCGGCTGGCGCCACCGCGCAGGAAGTCATGCATGTGGGCGACCACCCGGTTGCGGATATATCGGGGCCGCGCAGGATGGGCATGCCTTGTATTCTTGTCTGGCGCGACAGCACACCCGCGCCTGACTGCGGAGTCCCTGTAGTGAAATCCCTGCTTGAGATCGGTGAAGTGCTCGATCGAATGGCGCTTCAATAGCGATCCTGCCTGCTGTCTGCCGCTGACGGAGTTTTTGCGAGCCCCCCAATCGGGCCAAGTGGCCTTTGTCACCCGTTTGAGCGGCGGGTTTGCCTGTGCTGTGGAATATCAGGACTTAGGCCCTATAATTACACTGTGAGTGATACACGTAAAACCCGCGCCCCTGGGGAGCCGGAGCATCATGATCATCTGATGCTCAAACGGTTTGCACAGTCGGCCGGGGAGTTCTTCCTCGCCACGGGCATTGATGTCAGGCTCGTGGATTCCGGGGGCAACACAATCTCCCCCGCTGGCCAAGCGTCCGCGGCTGGTGAAAGCGGGCCCGAGTCTGGCCCGGTTGCCTCAGCGCTGGCCACCATAATCGAGGGAGCATCGAAGGCCGGAACCGAGAACGAGTTCGCACTTGAAGACGGGCGAAAGATAACCGTGATCCCGCTGCCCATCGAGAGTGACCGGAATGCCGTTGTCGTGTTCGGCCCGTACGCGAGCAGCGCGACAGAACCCGCCGCTGCATTTCTCAGCTTTGCGCTGTCCATGGTCAAACTTGTTTCAGCAGTGGCCGTGCGCAATCGGGCCTTGACCCTGGGAACACCGGACAAGATTCTTGTCGTTCAGCGCGACGGATCCATCATGGATGCGAACATCACAAACGGCCCCGACGGGCAACCAGTCGATCAGGCATATATCGGCGACTGGGGACTCTCAGCATCGGATGAGACGAAAATGCTCTCCGCGATATCCCGTGCGCTCAATACAGGCAAGCTGCAGACCCTTGAATATGCGACCGGCGAAGGCGAGATCGCGCGGGACTATGAAGTGCGGCTGATTCCGACCGACGGTGATGAGGTCATAGCGGTCATTCGCGACATTACCGCGATGAAGCAGGAAGAGCGCGAGTTAAAGGAGAGCCGCGAGCGGCTGGAGCTTGTAATGAGGGGCGCTGACGTCGGGTTCTGGGGCTGGAACATCCAGACGGGCGAATTCTTCATGAACGAGAAGTGGGCTGACATGCTCGGTTACAGCATGGCCGAGATGGAGAAATACGTTAAGGGCTGGGGTGATCTGATTCATCCGGACGACTACATCAGCGCAATGGTCGAATTCGAGAGCCATCTTGCAGGAAAGACCCCGCTGTTTGAGGCGGAGTACCGGATAAGGACCAAATCCGGCGAATGGCGCTGGATACAGGATCGCGGCAGAATTGTCGACTATGACTCCAACGCCCGCCCGCTTCGCGCATCCGGGATTCACCTGGATATCACACAAAGGAAGCAAGTCGAGGATGGTCTGCGGGAAAGCAGGGAGACCTACCGCAACCTGGTCGAGGCCATCCGGGGAACTATCGTGACTCTCTCTCCCGCAGGCAAGATCACATACATCAACAGATTCGGCTGTGATTTCTTCGGGTATCCGGAGAGCGAGCTTGTCGGCAGCGAATTTCTGAGGAAGCTTGTACCGGCAGGCGCGATTCCGGATCAAGAGTACGGACCGACGATGCGGGAGATTGTCCGGCGCGCCGAACGCCACGAGACTTTCGAGATGGAGAATATCCGGCGCAACGGCGAGAAGATCTGGGCGAGTTGGAGCAACAGGGCCTTGCAGGACGAAAACGGCTCGGTGACAGAGCTGTTGTGCATCGGCACCGACATCAGCGAGCGGAAGCGAGCCGAAGATGCGCTGCGCAGGCGCGAGCCCATTCTGCGGGCGGTTGGGCAGATCAGCGAAATCCTGCTGCAATCGGAGTCCTTGATGGATTGTCTTGAGGATGTCTTGGCCATGGTTGCCGAAGCATCGCATTCTTCGCGCGTCCAGGTGTTTGAGAATTTCCAGGGAGAAGGCGGGGAAGCCCTGTTCTCGCTGGTCAGCAGTTGGGACGAGTTGGCGACTGACCGCTACTGCGCATCGGGTGAGCCCCTGACCTTTGCCTATCAGCGCAATGGACTGGGCCGCTGGCAGTTGCTTCTTGGGCGGGGAGACATCGTTCACGGCTCCGTGGATTCCGTGCCAACACAGGAACGCCCGTTTCTAATGGACGACGGCGTTGTGTCTTTCCTTGCAATCCCTATTCGCCTTGGAGAAGAGTGGTGGGGATTCATCGAAATCGATGATACAAAGGCAAAGCGGGAATGGTCAGCCCTGGAACTTGACGCCTGCAAGACAGTTGCCACGAACTTGGCCTCCGCAATTCAGCGCGATCGAATCACGGCATCTTTGCTGGAGGCGACACGCGATGCAGGGACCACAGATGCTGCCAAAGAGCATGGAAGTAAGCGCCGCAGAGCCGCGCCGTCCCCCGGATGGGATTCCGGGCAAATGACCCCTGTCGAATCACCTCGCGACGCAGCCAATCAGACAACCGCAGACGACGCGCACAGGGCCATGGAAGATGTATGGCATGCTGCACTCGATTCCCTTGAAGACGGGGTCATCGCAACTGACAACGCCGGCCTTATTACACAGGTTAATGCCGCTGCAACTCGGATGCTTGGGCTGCCAGCCAATGAGATTCTGGGATCTGCGGCCAGATCCATCGTCAAGTTGCGCAAACTCAATTCATCTGACCCGGGCTCTGACTTCCTCGAAAATGCCCTCAAGAGCGATGTCGGCTCTCAGGTCAACGGCCCCTACCGGCTGGCTTCCAGAAGATCCGGCGACCGTTCTGTAAACATTTCATGTGCACCGTTGAGGGGCCGCGAAGGCAACAGGCTCGGCACATTGTTTTCAATCAAGGACGTCACGGAGAAACTCCGGCTTGAACACTCAATGGTCCGCACTCAGAAGCTCGAGTCTCTTGGACGCCTCGCGGGCGGAATATCGAACAATTTCAACAATGTTCTCCAGGGAATAGCTGGGCTGGTTGAAGTGCTTCGGGACAACACCGACCCCTCACAGAACATACCGCTGCTCGAACGGATGGTAAGAGCGGTTCACGAGGGAACCGAGATCACAAGGGGGCTCGCGGCGTTCACATTCCAGTTCGATGTTGCACGGGCGAAGGTTGATGTCAATGCACTACTCAAGCAGGCTATGGCAGTCCTCAAGCATTCAGTTGACAAGAGGATCGTTTTTGCCTCGAAACTCGCCGGTTCCGCCCTCACCATCGAGGGCAATCCCGTGATGCTTGAGAATGCGTTCATGAACCTGTCCATTAACGCTTGCGAAGCGATGGCTAACGGGGGAACTCTTACCGTTTCGACATCAGTTGTCCACTTTGACGAACCCCCTTACAACCTGTACGGGTTCAGCATTGCCCCGGGAAAATTCGTGGAGATCACCATTTCCGACAGTGGAACGGGGATGGATCAGAGCCAGTTGAACAGGCTGTTTGAGCCATTCTTCACCACGAAAGGTCCCGAGCAGGGCCGCGGCTTGGGGCTTACGTCCGTGTATACCTGCGTTCGCAAACACTCAGGCCTCGTGGCGGTCGAGTCCGCTCCCGGGCTTGGATCCACCTTCAAGGTGTATATCCCAATGGTTGCGGCAGTCGGGGAAACGCCGAAAGAGCCGCAGACCGAACCCGTGCGAGGAAGCGGGACAATCCTTGCAGTGGACGACGAAGACGCAGTGCTGTTCGTGCTGGCAAACAGTCTGAGGAGTTTCGGCTACGAGGTGATTACCGCGAACGATGGCGCGGAGGCCGTTGAGATCTTCAAGGAGTACTTCCGTAAAATCGACATGGTGCTGATGGATATGGTGATGCCAAATATGGACGGCCGGGAAGCCCTGCGGCTGATGAAGCAGATCGAGCCAGCCGTTCCGGTGGTGATGTGCTCGGGCCTGGCATTCTCCATTGATGAATCCGAACTCAAACAGGAGGGAATCGCCGAACTCCTGCCGAAGCCGTTCACCGCCTCGCAGTTGTCGCAGATCGTGGCTCGCAACGCGCGCAAGCCCCGATAGCAAAAATAACCTGCACAGACAGAAAAGGGCCCGTCGTATGACGGGCCCTTTGGCTTTCAGATGAGTATGCTTACCTGTAGAACGCTTCCCAGTCCTTTTGAAGCTGATCGATGTTGATCCCTGAGAACGCCGTTTCCTGAGCCTTTGCCTGCACTTCGTCGAGTTGCTTGGTCAGTTCGCGCTTCTTCTCCCAAGCCTCATCTTCTTTGTCATCCCCTTCGTCATCTGCACCGTCGATAGTGACCTTGGGCCCCTTTCTCGAGTTCTTGGTGATGTCAGTGAGCTTTTCGAGCTCGAGGAGAATAGGGAATGCAGTGGATTGGACATAGTAGAAGTACCGGGGGAGCACCTCGTTGTACTGCTTGTTGGGCGAGTTCTGAAGGAAGTGAACGAGCGACCAACCGTAGTCGTATGCCCTGCGGCCTTCGGCGTAGTACTCCCGCTGAGTCATCTCGATGAGGTTCTTGATAGGAATTACCCCGTTGTTCTTGATGTCAGCCTTCACGGTTTGCAGGCCGTCTTTGAGGGTAGTCCCGAGCGCAACCTTG